>DATNPP010000490.1:0-10703 GCA_036703175.1 Oscillatoriaceae cyanobacterium | reverse complement strand
ACGAGCAGTCCTGCGTGGTGTTCGGCATGCCGCGCGAGGCCGAGCGATTGGGAGCCGTGGCGCGCATGCTGCCGCTCGAGGCGATCGCCCCGCAGCTCGTCGCCCTCACGAGGAGAGCCGAATGAACGCGCGCGTGTTGATCGTGGACGACAGCCTCACCGTCCGCATGGATCTGCAGTCCATCTTCACGGCCGCCGGCTTCGAAACGACGCTGTGCAAGGATCTCGCCTCGGCGCGCAAAGCGCTCGCCGAGGCCCCTGCGCTCGTGGTCCTCGACCTGCAGCTGCCCGACGGCGACGGATTGAGCTTTCTGGCCGAGATCAAGGCCGCTCCGAGAACCGCGGATCTGCCGGTGATTCTGCTCTCGACCGAGGCCGAGGTGACGGACCGCATCCGCGGGCTCGCCACGGGCGCCGACGATTACGCCGGCAAGCCTTACGATCCGCGCTACATCGTCACGCGCGCGCAGGCGCTGCTCGCCCGGCAAGGCAAACACCCGGCGCGCGAAAAGCCGTGCGTGCTCGTGATCGACGACAGCCCGACCTTTCGCGACGCGCTCGAGACGCTCTTCGCCGCGAACGGGTACCAGGTGCTGGCCGCCGACTCGGGCGAGGCGGGCCTGAGCCTCGCGGCGCGCGAGCGCCCGGATGTGGTGGTCGTCGACGGCAGCCTGCCGGGCATCAACGGGCCGACCGTGATTCGCCGCTTGCGCTCGGACGCGTCGCTGCGCCGACTGCCCTGCATGATGCTCACCGCCTCGGAAGGCATCGGGGACGAGCTCGATGCGCTCGAAGCGGGCGCGGATGCCTATCTGCGCAAGGGCTCGGCCGACGGCATACTGCTCGCCCGCGTCGCCGCCATGTTGCGCTCGACCAGCGAGCCGAGCGCCGATGCACGCGGATCGCAGCTGTTCGGACCGTTGAAGATTCTGGCCATCAGCCGCGATTCCGGCTTCGTGCAGTCGCTCGGCAAGACGCTCATGGACGAGGCTTTCGATCTGACGCTGGCTGGAAGCGCCCAGCAAGCGCTCGCGTTGCTCGCGCATCAGAGCGTGGACGGCATTCTGCTCGATCGTGAGCTGCCGGGGCCATCCGCCGAGCTTTGTCGAAGCCTCCAGGCCGACCCACGCTGGCAGAACATTCCGGTGATCTTCCTCGCCGCGAGCGACGATCAAAAGGCGATCATCGACGCGCTCAACGCCGGCGCGGACGACTACGTGGTTCTGGACGCGGGCGGCGACGTGCTCAAAGGACGCTTGCGGGCGCAATTGCGCCGCCGGCACCTCGAAGAGGAAAATCGCCGATTGCGCGAGGCGCATCAGCGACTGCTCGAGCACGATCGCTACAAGGACGAGTTCCTGTCCGTCGTCAGCCACGAGCTGCGCACGCCGCTCACGTCGATCCTCGGCTTCGCCTCGCTGTTGAACAACGGTTTCGTGGGGGCGCTGTCGGCCGAACAGGGCGAGTGCGTGCAGGAGATCGGCACGAATGCCGATCGCATGTTGCTGCTGATCAACGATCTGCTCGACTTCGCCAAGCTCAAGGCGGGCAAGCTGAGCATCGCGCCGCAGCCCACGCGCTACGCCGAGGTGATCGAGAGCGTGCTCGCCTCGCTCAAGCCGCTTCAAGAGCAAAAGGCGCTGCACATCGAGACGGCGATCGCCGCCCCCGAGAGCGTCTCGCTCGACAGCCTGCGCATCGGGCAGGTGCTCACGAATTTAATTGGCAACGCGATCAAGTTCACGCCGGCTGGCGGCACGATTCGGATCGCCGTGACGCAAAGCGACGACGCGGTCATCACCGAGATTCGCGACAGCGGCGTGGGCTTCGCCGCCGAAGACGCCAAGCGCCTGTTCTCGGCATTTCGCCAGCTGAACATGAGCTCGACCCGCGCGGCCGAAGGCACCGGTTTGGGGCTCGTGATCAGCAAGGCCCTGATCGAATCCCACGGCGGCCGCATCGAGGCCGAAAGCCCGGGCCCCGGCCAGGGCGCCACCTTCCGCTTCACGCTGCCCATTCGGACGAGCCCGGCGATCGCCACGCGGCCGGAATAGAACACGCGAAGCCCGCCTCCACCGCGCGGTGGAGGCGGGCTTCGCGTGCGTGAATCCGGATCGCGCCGCCGAGAATACATCGGCGTAATATCGGCATCACCCGAGATTTAATGGGCTTTCGCCACAATAAAAACGGCGATTTAATGCTTTTAACCCTTCCATGATAGACGACTCGGTTTTCTCGGTATATTATCGGCATACAAACCAGCGAACGGAAGTTACACCGAGAAAGGCGCCGACGATGTCCCAAGCGAAGCCCCAACACCTCCTCCACTGGGCGGCCCGCGTGCTCCTGGGCGGCATCGTCGCCGCCGCCGCGCTCACGGGAACGGGTTGCGCCGACGCGACGTCGCCCTTCGCCTCGGCCTTCAACGGCGACTTCGAGATTCAGGACATCGCGCTTTCGCGTCAAAGCCTGGTCGGCCGCGAAGGCTTCAGCGTCACGCTGACGGTCAACGTGCCCGCCGGCCACGCCATCACGGGCTACGTCCTCAGCACCCAGTACGAGCAAACGCGCCACGACATCGAAGTCCCGCTCACGCCGATCCAGGGCGGCTACATCATCCTTCGCGAAGTCCAGTTCGACCGCGAGCCCGTCGCCGGCGCCTACCACATGCAGATCAAGCTTCTCGACGAGGCCGGCGACGAAAGCAACGCCCTCACCGGCACGCTCACCGTCCACTAGTCCTCCAGCCCCCTCGCCATCAAGAAAGAAGACCACCGATGCTGACGCTCATCAATACCGAAAAGCCCGTTGTCGAGCGCGCCCAGCGCCACGTCGTCCAGCGCCAGCTGGCCCACCTCGAGCACGCCGAGCGCCTGCTGGGCCACGCGCTGAAAGAAGCCCACTCCCAGCACGCCCAGGAGCACGGCTACGCCGCGCGCGGCGGACTGGTGAACGAGTTCGAGATTCAACGGCTCTTCAACCGTCTGGCGCTGTTCTTCGACACCTTCCGCAAGGCGCTCAAGGACATCGCCGGCCTCGCGGCGGCCGAGGGCGGCGAGCTGGCCGCGCTGTGGCAGAACCTCGAGCAGATGCTCGAGAGCGAGATTGGCCCGCTCGACGGCAATCTGGACGCCTGGGGCTTCCATCGCCTGGCGGACGGCAATTGGGAGCTCAACTACCTGGATCTCGATTTCCACCTGCGTTTCCACCAGCCCGAGCTGGTGCGCGCCCTGGAGCGCTTTCAGAGCGGCATGCTGCAAGAAGTGCTGATCCGCTGGTGCGACCGCACGGCCCTGAACGGCTTCAAAATCGCGGTCTAACGCCCTGATGCACGGTCGGGATTCGCATTCCGCTTTGTTTTCCCTGATTGGTTCGTCTATAATGACGGCGAGGCCAGAAGATCCATGTCAAATCGCATCATCGTCGTCGAAGATGACCCCTCCACCCGCAAATTGATCGAATTCGTCCTGGGCAAGGAGAGTTTCGAGGTATTCTCCTACGCCAACGGCAAGGAAGCCCTGGAGGCGCTCGGCCAGGTCAATCCCGACGTGGTGATCACGGATTTGATGATGCCCGAGATGGACGGCATCGAGCTGACCAAGCAACTGCGCGCCCGCAGCGAATACAACAAGGTGCCGATTCTGGTGTTGACCGCCAAGGACCAGATGGTGAACAAGTACGAGGCCTTCACGGTCGGCGCCGACGACTACATCAACAAGCCCTTCGATCCGCTCGAGCTGATTTTCCGCGTGCGCTCCTATCTGCGCTTGACGAGCGACACCACGGCCGCAAGCGCGCCCGAGCAGCTCGAAGTCGGCCGCGTGCGCCTGGAGCGGGGCATGTACTGCGCTTACGTCGAGGGCGTCGAGGTCCAGCTCACCAAGCTCGAGACCGCCGTGCTCGAGTATCTGATGCAACACAAGGACCAGGTGATCTCGGCCGAGCAGATTTCCACCGAGGTGCTCGGGCACATGAGCGGCTCGGGCGCGCGCTCGGTCGACGCCGCACAGGCGCACATCCGGAATCTGCGCCAGAAGCTCGAAAAAGACCCCACCAATCCCACGATTCTCGTCACGGTGGGACGCAAGGGCTATCGCTTCAACGGCTGAGCGGGCGAAACGCGCCGGCCAGGCCAAATGGCGAGAACGGCGGCGACCTGTTAAACTGGATCCTACCTGTTCTTGAGAAGGATCCCGCCATGTCGCAGCTCATCGAATGCGTGCCCAACATTTCCGAGGGGCGCCGCCCCGAGGTCGTCGCGGCGATCGTCGCGGCCGTGAAGCAAACCCCCGGCTTGCAGTGGCTCGACGCCACCTCCGATCCGGACCACAACCGCTCCGTGCTGACCTTCCTCGGCACCGCGCCGGTGCTCAAGCAGGCCGTGCTCGCGCTCTACGAGGCGGTTGCCGAGCACCTCGATATGCGCACGCATGAAGGCAGCCACCCGCGCATGGGCGCGGTGGACGTCGTGCCGTTCATTCCGATCAGCGGCGCCACGATGGACGACTGCGTGGCGCTCGCCAATGAAGTCGGCACGGCCGTCTCCGAGCGCTTCGGCCTGCCGATCTTCCTCTACGAGGACGCCGCCAGCGCGGCCAACCGCCGCAACCTCGCCGAGGTGCGCAAGGGCCAGTACGAGGGCATGGCCGAAAAGCTGCAACAGCCCGAGTGGCGGCCCGACTACGGCCCGACGAGCCCCAACCCCCAGCTCGGCGTGAGCGCGATCGGCGCGCGCATGGCGCTCGTCGCCTACAACGTCTACCTGGGCACGGACAACCTCGAGATCGCCAAGGCGATCGGCGTGGCCGTGCGCGGCAGCTCGGGCGGCTTGGCCCACGTGAAGGCCATGGGCATCTACACCGAGGAGCGCAAGCAGGTGCAGGTGTCCATGAACCTGGTCAACTACAAGAAGACGCCCATCTACCGCGTCTTCGAGCTGATCAAGATCGAGGCCGCGCGCTACGGCGTGCCCGTGGTCGGCTCGGAGATCGTCGGCTTGGTGCCGCAAGAGGCGCTGCTCGACTCGGCCGCCTACTACCTGCAAGTCGAGGGCTACCACCCGCTGATGGTGCTCGAGAACAAGATTCGCGCCGCCACGGCGCCCGAAGCGGTGGGGGTCTGACGTGACGGTGACACTGACGCAAGAATCGCTCGATCGGCTGCTCGGCCGGTTCGCGGATGCCGAGCCGACGCCCGGCGGCGGCAGCGCGAGCGCGCTCGCGGGCGCCCTCGCGGCGAGCCTGGCGGCGATGGTTTGCCGGCTGACGGTCGGCAAGAAGGGCTACGAGGCCGCGAGCGACGAGGCGGCCAGTTTGCGCGACGCCGCCGACACGCTCGCGCGCAGACTGCGCGAGGCCGTCGAGGCCGACGCCGCCAGCTTCGAGCGCGTGATGGCCGCGATGGCGTTGCCGAGAGCGGACGAGAGCCAAAAATCCGAGCGGCAAGCCGCGATGCAGGCCGCGTTCCAGCACGCGACGCTCGTGCCCTTGGATACCGCGCGCGCCTGCCTCGAGGCCGGGCGCCTCGCGAGCCGCTTGCTCGCGATCGGCAATCGCAACGCCAGCACCGACGCGGGCGTCGCGGTGCTGCTTTCCGTCGCCGGCGGCGAGGGCGCGCTCTTCAACGCCGCGATCAACCTCGGCAGCATCAAGGACGCGGCGTGGGTGGATTCCCGCCGCGCCGAGCTGGCACCTTTGTGGACCGAGCTGGACGCCTTGCGCGGCGCGCTCTGGCCGGCGATTCGCGACGCGGGGGTCGAGACCCCCAGAGGCCTGTCATGACGATTGGACGCACGCTTTCCCAACCCGCCAAGATTCCGCTCAACGGGCGCGATCTCTCGGTTTACGACGTTCACCTCGTCGCGACGCGGCGATCGCCCGTCTTCGTGCCGCCGGGCTGCGTGAGCGCCATGCGCCGCAGCCGCGCGCTGGTCGAGAAGATGTGCGACGAGGACCGCGTGGTCTACGGCATCACGACCGGCTTCGGCTTCATGAAGGATCGCCGCATCTCGCCCGACGAGACGGCCACGCTGCAGCGCAATCTGATCATGAGCCACGCCGCCGGCGTCGGCGAGCCTTTGGCCACGCCCGTGGTGCGCGCGATGATGCTTTTGCGCATCAACGCGCTGGTAAAAGGCTTCTCGGGCGTGCGGCCCGAGGTGGTCGAGCTGCTCGTCGGCATGCTCAACCGCGGCGTGCACCCCGTGATTCCCTCGCAGGGCTCCGTGGGCGCGAGCGGCGACCTCTCCCCGCTCTCGCACCTCGCGCTGGTGGTGTTGGGGCTGGGCTCGGCCGAGCATTGCGGCCGCGTGCTGCCCGGCAGCGAGGCGCTCTCCGAGGCCGGCCTCGAGCCGATCGAGCTTTCCGCCAAGGAGGGCCTCGCGCTGATCAACGGCACGCAGGCCATGGGCGCGATGGGCTGCCTGGCGTTGGAGCAGGGCCGCATGCTCGCGAAGGTCGCGGACATCGCCTGCGCCACGTCACTCGAGGCGCTGATGGGCTCGAACGCGCCCTATCAATCCGCCGTGCACCTGCTGCGGCCGCATCCGGGCCAGATGGCGAGCGCGCGCAATCTGACGCGCCTCACGGCCGGCTCGGAGCTGATGGCCTCGCATCGCGACTGCGGCATGGTGCAAGACGGCTACTCGCTGCGCTGCGCGCCGCAGGTGCACGGCGCGAGCCGCGACGCGCTCGCTTTCGCGCGGCAGACCTTCCAGATCGAGATCAACAGCGTCACGGACAATCCGCTGCTCTTCCCCGAGAGCGAGGAAGCCGTGAGCGCCGGCCACTTCCACGGCCAGCCGCTGGCGCTGCCGCTGGATTTTCTGGCGATCGCCATGGCCGAGCTCGCGAACATCTCCGAACGGCGCGTCGAGCGCATGGTCAATCCGGCCCTCTCGAACGGCTTGCCGACTTTCCTGACGGCCAATCCCGGCCTCAACTCCGGCTTGATGGTGGCCCAGTACACCGCCGCGAGCCTGGTCTCCGAGAACAAGGTGCTGTGTCACCCCGCCAGCGTGGATTCGATTCCGACCTCCGCCGGCCAGGAGGACCACGTCTCGATGGGCACCACGTCGGCCCGCAAGCTCGGCCAGGTCGTCGAGAACCTGTCGCAGGTGCTCACGATCGAGCTGCTCTGCGGCGCGCAGGCCCTCGATCTGCGCCCGCAGCTCGGCGTGGGCCGCGGCGTGGCGGCCGCCTGGCGCTTCATTCGCGACGTGGTGCCGCATCTCGACGCGGATCGCGTGCTCTCGGACGACATTCGTCGGCTGCACGAGCGGATCGCGGACGGCTCGCTGGTGCAGGCGGTCGAAGAAGCCGTCGGCCCGCTGGAGTAAGGCTAGCTCCCCAAACGGGCCGTGCCCGCGGCCTCCGTCTCGCCTTCAAGCGTGCGCGGCAGCGTGAACCAGAAGGTGCTGCCCTGGCCCGGCGCGCTTCCGACGCCGATGTGGCCGCCATGCGCCTCGACGAGCGCCTTGCTGATGTGCAATCCGAGGCCCGTGCCGCCCTTCTTCAATCCGGCCTCCAGCTGGGCGAAGCGGTGGAAGAGCTTGGGGATGTCCTGCGCCGCGATGCCCTCGCCGGTGTCGCTCACCTCGACGCGCCAGAAGCCGTCGTCAGCGCAGGCGCGGATCGTGATCGTGCCCCCCTCGGACGTGAACTTGATCGCGTTCGAGATCAGATTGATCAACACCTGGCCCACGCGTTGCGGATCCATGTGCACGGGCATCGGCTTGTCGGGCAGCGAGACCGAGAGCGCGACGTGCTTGTCCAGCGCCAGCGGCTTGAAGCTCTCGGCGATCTCGGTGATTCTTGCGCCCAGCTCGGCCTCCTCGTAGTTCAGCTTGAAGGTGCCCGCCTCGATGCGCGCGAAGTCCAGCAAATCGGCCACCAGGCGCTCGATGCGCTCCTCGCTGCGACGAATCTGCTCGACGAACTCGCGCTCCTTGTCCGTCAGCGGGCCGCCCAGGCCGTCCTCCAGAAACTCCAAATAGCCCCGAATGCTCGTCAGCGGCGTGCGCAGCTCGTGCGTCACGGCGTTGACGAAGATGTTCTTCAAGCGGTCGAGCTCCTTGAGCTGTTCGTTCTGCGCGAGCAGCTCGTTCTCCATCTGTTTCAGCCGCGTGATGTCCCGGAAGTACCACACCCGACCGAAGTACTCGCCCTGCGGCGAGATCGCGGGTGCGGTGTAGCGATCGAGCACGCGGCCGTCGCGCAGGTAGATTTCGTCACGGCTGGTCTCGAGCGGCCTGGCGTACAGGCCCTCGATCTTCTCGACGAAAGCCTGCGGATCTTTGACCTGCTCCGTCATGCGCGCCAGAAGCAGCTTCTCGTCGTGACTGTCGAGCAATTCGGGCGGAAAGTGCCACATCTCACCAAGCCGGCGATTGAGGCTGATCACGCTGCGGGCCTCGTCGACGACCAGAATGCCGTCGAGCGTCGCCTCTTGTTGCACCTTGAGCAACGTGTTGCTGCGCCGCAGCGCCAGCTCGGACTGCTTGCGCTCGATGAACATGCCCAGCTGATCGCTGATGCCCGTCACCAGCTCCAGCTGGTTCGTGTCGACCGGGCGCACCGCCCGCGTGAAGTACTCCACCACGCCGAGCACCTTGTCCAGGCTCCAGATCGGAAAGCAGAAACCCCCGTGCAGGCCCGCCTTGGTGAAGGCGTCTCGGCGCGCCACGTCCACCTCCTTGACGATGTCGGCGTACCAGGCCGGTTTGCCGCTCGCCCACACCTGGCCCACGGTGCCGTGCCCGGGCGGAAAAATCATCTGCTGGCTCAGCGCGGTGAACTCGGCGAACTCGCCGGGCTTGGCCTGCCAGCTTCCTTCCAGGCGCAGCACCTTCGTGAGCGGATCCAGCAGCCACAGATTGCCGACCTCCCACCCCTCGCGCTCGCCCAGCACCGCCAGAAAGCGCGGAATGGCTTCGATCATGGTCGAAGAGGTCGCGAGCACCCGATCCGAGATGTACAGCAACTCCAATCGTCGCATCGCCAGCGTGCCCGCTTCGGCCACACTGGCGGTGCGACGCGTGATGTCCGCTTCCAGTACGGCATTGCGGGCACGCAGCCGCTCGCTCTCTTCCTTGAGCCGGCGAACTTGCTCGCTTTGTTGTTCGGTCGGGGATTCCGGGCTTTCCATAACGTTCATTATCGCGCCGATGGCTCGCGGCTTCGAGGCAGGAGCAGGGGTAAATTGGTGGCCGCCGTGTCCATGCGCCGGCGAGTGTTTCCGTTGTGTTAAACGATCGTCAAATCCCCATTTGAATCGGTAAAAATTCGGTCGAGAACGGGATAATAAGCGTATGGCAAGCGAGGGCCGCAGGAGGTTTCGATGTCCACGCCAACGGATGACGCGCGCACGCGTCAAGCACTGACCGACGCGGTCCGCCAGCTCGACGCCGCCCTGCTCGGCTTGCACGAACGGCTCGGCATCACCGCTCCGCAGCCGCAGCCGCGACGCTCGAAATCCTTCACCGGCCAGCTCAAGTCGCCGACCGCGCCGCAACGCAAGCCCGCCATCAAGCGGGCGGCCTCGGGGCCCTTCTCGGCCGAGATTCGCCAGCGCGCCGCGCGCAACGCCCCGACGAGCCCGATGCCAGCCCGCGTGAAAGTCGCGCAGACCGCCCCCGCTTCCGCCTCCGACATGCTGAAGCTGTCGCGGCAAGATTCCGCCCAATAGCCCGAACTGGAGAGAGCCCATGAGCGACTTCCGCATCAGCCCCTTTACCACGCCCGCGCAGACCGCCCCCGTCGGCGGCGGCGCCCCGAGCGCCACCCAGCCGGTGGCGAGCGCGCCCGTCTACCAGGCGGATCAAGGCAGCACGTCGCTTCAGCAGCAACTGACGGCGATCGTGGACACGCGCAATCAGATGGTGCAGGCGCTGCAGTCGGGCGACGCGCCGACGGCGATGCTGATGGCCTCGATGGGCGACCAGCGCGTGCAGGCCCTGATGCCCAGCATCACGGACCCCACGCTGCAGGCCCAGTTCCAGCAGCTCTCGCAGTCCTTCCAGCTGGTCGAGACCCAGCTCTCCGCCCAGCAGCAGGCTTCGCCCACCACCGTCCCGGCGCCCGCGGCGCCGACGCCGGCCGCTCCCACCGCGACGCCGACCGCGGCCGCGCCGCAGGCCGCGCCTGATCAAGTCGCGAACGCCCAGAAGCTCATGAGCCTGCGCGACCAACTGATTGCCGCCGCGCAAAAGGGCGACGCCGCGAAGGCCTCCCAGCTCGCGCAGCAAGGGCGCGACCTCGCCAAGTCGATGGCCGCGCAAGCGACCGATCCGACGACCAAGTCTCAGCTGCAGCAGGCGCAATCCGGCTTCCAGCAGATGCTCGACCAGCTCGGGCAGGTGCAGCCGAAGCCCAAGCCCAAGAGCGGCGGCGGCATCTTCGGCTTTTTGGGCGGCGTCGCGCACGCCGTCGGCAGCGTCGCGAAGACGGCGCTCAGCGTCGTCACGGCGCCGCTCACCTTGCTCGGCAAGGTGATCGATCCGATTCGCAAGATCGCCATGAACGCCTTCACCGGCCTGCGCTCGATGATCGACAACTCGATCGGCAAGATTCCCGTGCTCGGCAGCGTCGTGCGCTTCGGCACCGGCCTGGCCGCCGGCGCGGTGGGCATCGTCAACGGCGCGGTGCAGGCGGTGACGCACCCGGTGCAGACGATCACCGGCATCGCGAACCTCGCCTGGAACCTCAG
>DATNPP010000444.1:0-7448 GCA_036703175.1 Oscillatoriaceae cyanobacterium | reverse complement strand
AAATTGAGCGCGTCCGCCGTGTCCAGGTTCGCGGCGAGATCCGGCTGCTGCATGTCCGCGCCGGTGTCGATGACGGCGACGATCACGCGCGGATCGCCCGCCGTGACGTCCCAGGCCTGATCCGCATGGATCGCCTTGAGGCCCCACGCGGCCGTCGGCCCGCCCGAGAAGCTCGGATCGTTCGGCGCGTAGAGCACCCGGCGCACCGCGCTCATGGACTCCGGCGCGCTCACGACGTAGTTGGGCTCGGCGATTGCCGCGTCCGGTTCGACGGCGAGCCGCTCGGCAGCAGCCCGTTCCTGCCCGTCGGGCACGGCGAGCAGCTCGCGCAGACCGTCGGCGCGAATCACCGCATAGCCCAAACGCTCGGACGGATCGGGCGTCTTGCGCCATGTGACGGCGACCTGCCCCGGCACGATGGCGCCGCGCGGCGGGCCCGGCAGCGCCGGATTGGCGCAGCCGCTCAGAGCGAGCATCAAACAGAAAGGAGCCAGGCTTCTCATATGCTGAACGAGCTCCCCACCACTGGGGCTTCGCGCTGACGCAGCCGATACGGCTGCACCGGCGGTAGATCGCTGGGCGTCTGCGTCGCGCCGAGCACGTCGACCACGCGGAGTTGCCAGGTGTAGACCTTCTGCGCGATGAGCGCGCCGCCGTTGACGTCGCCGGCCGAGAAGCCGGGGTAGTCGATCGACGTCTCGGTCGTGTCGGCCACCCACTTCTTGGTCGGCGGATCGGTCGAGCCCTTGTCGCCTTCGAAGAGCGTCACCTCGTACGTCACTCCCTGCACTGCACTGGGGGACCAGCTGAAGGTCGGGCGTGGCCCGGTGCCGGTCTCGCCGGGCGTCGGCGACTCGATCTTGGGGATCGACAGCATCGTGAACGGCGCCTTGCTGGGATCGTTGGTCGTGATCTGGACGGTGCTGTGCTGCTGCCCCGTCGCGTCCGTCGCCGTGCCGATGATGTCGTACTTGAGCCCATTCACCTGCGGCACCTGAATCGTCTGGTTGCTGCCGAACGCCCGCGCGACGGGCACCGAGCCGGCCACGCCGAAATCGAGCAGGACGTCCGTCTCGACGCGCGCGGAAGGAAAGAGGTTCGTATAGCGCACGCTCACGGGCACGAGGTGCACGTTACCGACCGTCAGGGGCGTCGGCTGGTCCTGAGCGGCTGGATCGGTGTAGGTCGCGCCCATCTTGGCCGATTCCAGCCGATAGCCGAAGGAAAGGTAGGTGAACGGCTGCGCCCCTGTCACGTCCGCGTAAGGCGCCGAGGTCTGCCCGCCGGCCAGCACGGCCGTCAGCAAGCTCCCGGGCCACTTGGCGCCAAACTTGATCTCGTACTGGCCGTTCGCGGCGACCGGCTGCGGCGTCTGGCCCGCGTAGCTCACGATGCCGGTGGGCAGCACCTGGCCCGCCGTGTTGACGAGCTGGCCGCGCATGTCGATGAAGCGCGACGGCAGGGTCGCCTCGTTGGCAAACGCGCGCGAGATCGTCAGTTGAAGCGCATGGCTCGGATCATAGAGCCCGCCGCCCACCGTGTTCGCCATGTACCCAGCCCGAGAGACGGAGATCTGATGCGCGTTCAGATCTCCGTACAGCGTGAAGTGACCGGACGGATCCGTCAGCGTCGAGCCGAGGCCCGACGTGACGGTGGCCCCGCCGACCGGCAGGCGCGTGTCCGCGTCGAGCACCAATCCGGTGATCGGGTTCCCGATCAGGGGCCCGAGCGCCGGCATGAAGCGCCCGGCGACGAGCAGGTCGCAGCCGGTGAGACAGGTCAACGATAGGGCGATCGCGCCCGCGTAGACGGAGGGGCGAGGCATGCGCCCCCATTATACCCGGCGAGCGCTAGCAGGCGCCTCCGGGCACGGTCGGTTCGTCCGATCCGAGGTAGACCACCCGGGAAAGCCCCGGACAGTTCAACCCCACCACGATGAGCTTGCCGCCCGTGTCTTGCACGGTGTGCTCGAAGCCCACCATCGCCTGGAGGGCTTCCTCGTCACATGCGCTGACGCGCCGGCAATCCACGAGCACGTGGCGTGGCTCGTGGCTCGGGGATGCCAGGAAGAGATCCTGGACTCCCTCGACGTGGTCCGCTCGCAATTCGCCCTCGAACTGGAACAGGCAACACGTGGCGTCTCGTTGAACGTCATTGTTCATACGATCGTCCTTTCTGTCGTGCCCGTAGGCTGATTGACACCATCTTAACAGATGGCGTCGCTCGCTTTCAAGTGGCGGGCGAAGATCTATCCCGGCGGCCAGTTCAGATCGCGTCCGCCCAGCAAGTGAAGATGCAGGTGATCCACGCTTTGGCCCGCGCGCGGCCCGTTGTTGCACACGACGCGATAGCCGTCCGAAAGGCCCTCTTGCGTCGCGACGCGGTTGAGCGCCTCGGCGAGCTTGCCCAGCAGAGCGCCGTCGTCGGGGCCGAGGGCGGAAAAGGCCGGCACGTGGCGGCGCGGAATCGCGAGCACGTGGGTCGGCGCCTGCGGGTTGATGTCGCGGAAGACGACGACGTCGGGGGTCTCGAGCACCTTGTCGGCGGGGATCTCGCCGTTCGCGATGCGACAGAAGAGACAGTTCGGCATGGCACCTCCTTGATTGCGGGCAGTATAGGTCGCTCGGTCGGAAGCGTCAATTGAATTCGACCCTTTGCACATGGGGCGCTCCAGAGGCCCTCGCTATGCTGGAAGCATCCTCACGACGTACCCCATTCCAAGGAGGAAAAGGATGAAGAAAGCGCCTCAGAGCGGAGTGCTCCTCACAAGCTTGGGCCTGTTGCTCGCCCTGAACATCGGCGCCTGCTCGGTCAGCTCGCCCGACGGCGCCCCGGGCGGCGGCGGTGGCGCGCCGCAAGCGGCGCCCGGAATCGGCTCGAATCCGTCGGGCAGCGTGAGCAGCGGCGCCCCGGCCCAGGCGCCGACCGCGGACGTCAACTTCAGCGATCCGGGCAACGTGCCCTTCGCGGATCCGGTCACGCCCACCTCGAAGGCCTCGGGCGCCTTCTTCGCGGGCACCTGGAGCGTCGCCGGCGGCTATTATCAGCAATCGACGGGCGCCAAGTCCGCGTCGTTGAGCTTCCGCGAGTACGTCGGCAACGCCTTCGGATCTTCCGGCGGCGCCACGCCGGCCAAGTACCGCGCGGACGTGACGGCCTGGGTGTATCAGCCGTCGGATCAATATCCGAACATGGTCGGCGCGCCGCTGGGCATCATCGGCTACGCGCCCTACTTCATCGACGAGACGCACTACCTGCTCGCCGTCGCCAAGCCCGATCACCTGGAGGTCTGGGCGACGGACGGGTTCGTGCCCGGCCAGAACTGGCCCGTGACGAATTTGCTCTGGTCCAAGGCGCTGGCGACCCCGCTGGCGGTCGGCACGCCCGTCGCGTGGTCCGTGCAGGTGGACACCACCACCCAGAGCGCGACGATCTGGGCCAACGGCACGCAGCAGGCCACCGTCAAGTCGCCGATGCTCGCGAACTCGGGCCAGCACGTCGCGCTGGTGTCCAACGGCAACTACGTGCACTTCCAGGACTTCAAGCTCTACGCGGAGTAGCACGAGCCGACGTGCTAAAATACAGAAACTCGGGACATTTTCTGCCCCGCCCCCGGCGGGCGGGGCAGAACCGTTTTTAGGAGAACGACCTTGAACCAACAGGCGATCGATCGGCTCTTTGGAACCCTCGCGGCCCGCTATGAACACGGGGAGATTTCCGTGGAGAAGAACCGGCTGCCCGGCACCGTCGAGGCCCCCCGCGCCGAGGAGATCGCCCGTTTGCCCGAGCCGGGCACCCCTGCGCGCCAGGCGCTCGAACAGAAGGGCCGCGAGACGGTCGAAGCCGGGAAGTTGGGCGTCGTGATTCTCAGCGGTGGCATGGCCACGCGCTTCAACTACGATCACCCCAAGGGGCTCTTTCCGATCTACGAGGGCAAGAGCTTCCTTCAGATGAAGCTCGAGGCCGTCCAGGCGCTGGGGCGCCGCGTGCCGATCTACGTCATGACGAGCTTCGCGACGCACGAGGCCGTCGGCGCGCATCTGGCCGAGAACGGCTACTTCGGGCTCGATCCGCGCGACGTGGTGCTCTTCCGCCAGTACCGCCTGCCGCGCATGGCGCCGGGCGGCGGCATGTTCTACGAAGAGGGCGAGGTGAGCTACGCCGCGCCGGGGCACGGGGACTTTCCGTATGCCTTCCGCGAAAGCGGGGCGCTGCGCGATTTTCTGGATCGCGGAGGACGTTATCTGCTCTTCTCGAACGTCGACAACCTCGGCGCGACCGTCGATCCGGCGATCGTCGGCAGCCACGTCGCGTCGGGCAAGGAGATGACGGTCGAGGTGGCCGCCAAGAACCCCGGCGATCAAGGGGGCGCGCCCGCGCGGGTGAACGGCCGGTTGCAGCTCGTGGAGGGCTTCGCCTTTCCCGAAGGCTTCGATCACGACGCGATTCACGTCTTCAACACCGCGAACTACGTGTTCACGGCCGAGGCGCTGGCCCGCGAGTTCGAGCTGCCCTGGTACGTCGTGGAGAAGAAGGTCGACGGCCAGAAGGTGATCCAGTTCGAGCACCTGGCGGGCGATCTGAGCGTGCGGCTGAGCACCCAGTTCCTGCTCGTGGACCGCGAGGAGCGCTTTTTGCCGGTGAAGAGCCAGTCCGACGTGCCCGAGGTGCAGGCCGTGCTGAGCCGCCGCTGGCCGGCCAAATTGGCTGCATGGCGCACGGGCGCAAGAACTTAACTCACTATTAACGTCAGCATGGGGTTCTAGTAACCGATATCCTCCTTACCAACCAGTGTGAAGTGGTTGATGTGAGGAGGTCCCCCCAATGTTTCGGAGTACTCGAATCGCCGTGGTGATGGCGACCGCCCTGGCGGCGGCAGCGCTCACCGGCTGCGGCACCAACAACAATAACCCGTACGCCACGAACCCCTACGGCTCGTCCACGGGCTACAGCCAGACGCCCTACACGCCCTACCCGACCAACACCGCGACCGGCTACGGCACGACCACCGGTTACGGAACGAACACGGGTTACGGCACGACGACGGGCTACGGCACCACCGGAAGCTGCGGCACCAGCGGCTACGGCACGATGCCCGGACTGAGCACCGGCAGCCAGCTGACGGCCACGGTGAGCAACCTCAAGAACGGCACGTTCCTCGGTATCGGCAGCTGCGTCGCGACCGTCTCGGTGAGCAACCCCTCGAGCACGCCGCTCACGGGCACCGTGACGCTCACGTTCACCAACGGCGGCAAGCCCACCGACGACGTTCAGACCCAGCAAGTTTCCGTCGGCGCCGGCCAGACCCAGACCTTGACCTTCACGGACAAGAAGTGGTCGACGGACAACGCCACGGTCACGATCAACACGGATTCGTCCACCGCGGCACTCGGCTCGACCTCGGCCTACGGCTCGAGCTACGGCTCCACCTGCGGCAGCACCTCGTACGGTTCGACGACCGGCTACGGCACGACCACCGGCACCTACGGCTCGTCGACCTACGGCACCGGCACGACCGGCACCACCGGTTACGGCTACTAGACCAAGTTTTCTGCCCACCTCCTGACACTCTCACTTCACACCGAGAATGCCCTCTCCGCAAGGAGGGGGCGTTTTCGGTTTCGAAGGCGTGGCGTCGACCTCGCCTGGCACAACGTGCTCGGCAATAGTCCGCTCGCCCCGCCCAAGAGGGGCCAGTAAATTCAGCGCCTAAACTAGAGCAGGGCTCGGCAGCAATTCGCCGCGGAGCGTCCAGGGGCGCGCTTCGGTGATGCGCACCGGCACGAGCCCGCCCTCGAGGTCGGGATCGCAGGCGAAGAAGACGATGCGGTTGTTCTTCGTGCGGCCCTGCATCAGCTCGGGATGCTTGTGGTTGGGGCCCTCGACGAAGACCTCCTGCACCGAGCCGACCATCGCGCGGCTCACCTGCATCGCCACCTCGGTGACAACCTGATTGAGCTCTTGCAAGCGGCGATCTTTCACGTCTTCGGGCACCTGGTCCTCGCGCTTGGCGGCGTAGGTGCCGGGGCGCGCCGAGTAGGCGGCCGTGTTGACGCCCGTGAAGTGCACGTCGCGCACCACGCGGATCGTCTCCTGGAACTGTTCCTCGGTTTCGCCCGGGAAGCCCACGATCAGATCCGTCGTGATGCCGGCGTTCGGGTAGTAGCGGCGGATCAGCTCCACCTTCGCCATGTACTTCTCACGCGTGTAGCCACGCGCCATCTGGCGCAGCACCTGGTTGTCGCCGGCCTGAATCGGAATGTGGAAGTGGTCGCAGACGTTCTCGTGGCGCGCCATGCGCTGAAGGAGATCCTCGTCGAGGTCGCGCGGATGGCCCGTCAGCCAGCGCACGCGCTTGACGCCCGGCACCACGGCGACGGCCTCGATCAGCTCGCCGAGCGATCGCCGCGGCTCGAGGTCCTTGCCGTAGCCGTTGATGTTCTGCCCGAGCAGCACGACCTCGCTGAAGCCCTCGGCCACGACGCGCTCGACCTCGCGGACGAGATCCGCAATCGGGCGGCTCTTTTGATCGCCGCGCACATGCGGCACGATGCAGTAGGTGCAGCGGTCGTTGCACCCGTAGATGGCCGTGATCCAGGCGGAGTGCTTGCCCTGGCGCAGCACGGGCGTCTCGGGGGGCAGCTCGTCGGTGAAGGGCACGACGGAGACGACCGGCTCGCGGCGCTCGAGCACCTGCGTGAGCAGCGTCGGCAACTCGTGGATGTTCTCGGTACCGAAGACGAGGTCGACGTACGGCGCGCGGTGACGAATGCGATCGCCCATGTACTGCGCGACGCAGCCGGCCACGCCGATCACCATCTCGGGCTTGAGCGCCTTGATCTCGCGCAGCTCGCCCAGCTTGCTGAAGAGCTTGTCCTCGGCGCGCTCGCGGATCGAGCAGGTGTTCACGAGGATCAGATCCGCGTCGTACGGCTGCTCCGAGCGCTCGTAGCCCAGCTGGGCGACCATGCCCAGCATGCGCTCGGAGTCGTTCTGGTTCATCTGGCAACCGTAGGTCTTGAGGTATACTTTCTTCACCGGAAATCCTCCGCACCGCGTCTTGCGACCCATCACTATACCATGAGCCGCTCGGGAGAAGCGCATGCAGATTCAACGCCTGATCGATTGGATGGCCGAGCTCGCCCCGCCGCCGCTGGCCGCGAACTGGGACAACGTGGGATTGATGGTCGGCGATCCCAGCCGCGAAGTTCGAGGGGTGGCGATCGCCGTCGATCCCACCTACGAGGCGCTCGAGAAGACGATCGCGGCGGGCGCCAATCTGCTGGTGACGCATCACCCGTTGCTGTTCAAGCCGCCCAAGAGCCTGGATCTGCGCCGCGAGCCGGGCCGGACCATTCAGCTCGCCATCAAGCACGACGTGGCGCTCTTCGCGGCGCACACGAACCTCGACGCGACGGCGGTCAACGTGGCGCTGGCGCGGCAACTGG
>DATNPP010000380.1:0-10241 GCA_036703175.1 Oscillatoriaceae cyanobacterium | reverse complement strand
GGCTTCACGCGCGAGGGCGTGCCCGCGCGCGAAATCGCGCTGATTCGCGAGGGCCGCTTGCTCACACCGCTGCTGGACCTCAAGCACGCCAAGCGCGCGGAGATGGCGCCGACGCCTTTTCCGCGCGGCGGCAGCAGCCTGCGGCTGGCGGGCCCGACCGTGCCCTATGAGCAGCTGATTGCCGAGCTCGATTCCGGGTTGATCGTCTACGAGATGCTCGGCTTGCACACGCAGGACAGCAGCCGCGGCAACTTCTCGCTCACGGTGTCGCAGGGCCTCGTCGTCGAAAAGGGCCAGATCATCGGGCAGACGAAGGCCATCATCGCGGGCAACGTCTTCGCCGCGCTTCAAGAACCCTTCCGCCTGGGCCGCCAGGAAGGCAAGGAAGTCCCCGCCCTGCAAATCCACGCCGACGTCACGGTCAGCTAACCCAGCGCAATTCCCCCTCTCCCCGGCGGGGGAGAGGGACGCCGAGGCCCTGTCCAGGGGCTGAGGCTGGGAGAGGGGGCCCCCCGGCGGTTCACAGAGAGACTCCCTCGCACGGCTGACCGCTAGGGGACTCCCTCTCCCAGTCCGTGTCCCTGCACGGGCCACGGACGTCCCTCTCCCTCGCCAGGGAGAGGAGAACCTAAGCCGCGTCGCCGATCGCCTGCATCTCCAGGCTCGCTTCGAACTCCTCGAGCATCTGCTCGAGGTAGCTCAGACCCTGGTACCAGAAGCTGGGCTCGTTCAGGTCGACCCCGACCTTCTCCAGCAGCGGCCCGATCGTGATCGACGTGCCCGAAGACAGCAACTCGAGGTACTTCGGCTCGAACGCGGCGCCTTCTTCCTCGTAGCGGCGCATCAGGCCGTAGACGAGCAGCTGGCCGAAGGAATAGGCGTAGTCGTAGAACGGCAGATTGAGCGTGTGCTCGAAGCTGAGCCACTCCCATTCGTCCCACTCGCTGAAGGCCACCGCCTCGCCGTACATCGCCTCGATTTGCTCGCGCCAGAGCACGCAGTACTCGCTCGCGCCGAGGTTCGAGTTCTGGCGCAGCTCGTACGCGTTGAGCTGAAAGCGCGTGAGGGCGATCGACTTGAAGATCTTGAGAATCGCCGCCTCGATCTGCGTGCCCAGAAGCGCCTGGCGATTGACCGGGTTCACCTCCTGCGTCAGCAGGCGATTGAACGTCAGCGTCTCGCCGAAGGTCGACGGCGTCTCCATGAACATCGTGACGCGATCGGTGTTCGTCAGATTGTGGCGCTCGCCGCCCAGGACGTTGTGCACGCCGTGGCCCATCTCGTGGGCCATCACGATCACGTCTTTGAGCGAGTAGTTGTAGTTCAGAAAGATGAAGGGATGGAACACCGGTCCCGAGCTCAGACAGTAGGCGCCCGCACGCTTGCCGGGACGCGAGAGCGCGTCGATGTAGCCTTCCTCGAAGAAACCACGGGCAATTTCACCCAGCCGCGGCGAAAAGCTGCTGTACGAGTCCAACACGATGTCGCGACCATCCTCGAACGCGACGAAGCTGGCGCCTTGCGGGTACTTCGCGCGCACGTCGTGCATCGCGAAGTCCGAGAGGCCCATCGCGCGCGCCTTGGCGCGGAAATAGCGATGAACCAGCCCGTAGCTGGACTCGACGGCCTGCATCAGCCCCTCGATCACCTTTGGATCGAGCGATTCTTCGACCAGCAGCGGCTGAAACGGATGGCTGTAACCGCGCAGCTCCATCATGTGGCGGTAGTTCGCGAAGAGGGCGTTGAACACGAACGTGAGGCCGCGGCTGTTCTCGGCGTGCACGCGCAGCGAAGCTTCGAGGGCCGCCTTGCGCTCGGCGCGATCGTTGCTTTCGCGCAGCGCGTAGGTCTGCGAGAGGTTCAGCTCCTCGGCCACGTTCGGCAGCCCCAGGCGCAGCTTGAAATCGGCGGTGGTCTCGAAGTAGAACTGAATCCAGCCCTGCAGCCCGGTCGAGTCCTTGAGCGCGACGATCCGCTCGGCCAGCTCGTCCAGCGCGTACGCCGAGACACGGCGGATGCGGCCAAGGTGATCCTGGTAGATCGCGAGCTCGGGCGCCTCGTAGAGCCGGCGGTAGCGGCCCTCCGGCATCTTCTGCAGCTCGAGCTGGAAGAAGACCGTCTCGTTCTGGATCTCGGGAACCTCGCGCTGGATGCGCGCGTAGAGGGTCTTGTTCGCGTCGTCCTGCGTGTCGCTGCTGAAGCACAGATAGGCGTACGAGAACAGGCGATTGAGCACGCCGGCCTGCTCATCGAGGCGATCGAGCAGAACCCGCACGTCCAGCGGGGCCATCTCCGCCACACGGCCCAGGTGCGCCGCGCGAAGGGATTCGGCGGTCTCGCGGGCCTGGCGGAGATCCTCGTCGATGCGCGGATCTTCGGGCGATTCGTACAGTCGGCTGAGATCCCAGCGCGACTCTTGGTCGAGAGATAGCGTCATTTCATTCCGGTACGGGGCGACAGGACTTGACGGGATCGCCCCCTTGATTTTATTCCCCGTGCAGGCGCGCTTGATCCGCTCTAGGCAAAATCGCCTACGCGACACCGAAACAATCGACGTTGTTCACATTTTGAGGCCAAGGCGCATTTCAAGCTTGTTTGCTGATCAGGCCCGGGCACGATCGCCGGAACCGCGCGTGCGATCGCCGAAAGCCGGCCGTCCCGTAACACCGCGTGACGCAAGTTCACCATTCGATACGATCGGCCCAACGCTCGTCTGGATCGGCGAAAGCGACCGCCAAGCGAGCTGCATGAGGGTCCGTTGTTAATGGCGCGCGATTGTGAACTCGCCGGAGCGGATTCGAGCACGGGTTGGGCGCTCAGGTTCACATTGTGAAGGACTTTGGCCACTTTTTTGCTGCCGATAGATTCTCTAGACTGGAATCAGCCACCAGAAAGGAGCGCGCCATGGAAAGCCGCAAGCGCCAGGAGTCCCCCAAGCAGGAATCGCGCCGCGGGCGCGTCTCGCGTCAGGTGCTCAGCCAGAAGTGGAGCTCGGACGGCCGGCCCTATACGCCGGGCCAGCTGCATCTGCTGCTCGAGCTGATGACCGAGTTCGCGGATCATCTCAAGGGCGACGCGCGCAAGGTTCCCGGCATCTCCGAATGGACGATGACCTCCGAGATGCCCAATCTGCTCGAGTTCATCGAGTTCGAGCTGAACCGGTTGCTGAACGCGCAGGATCGGCTCGAAACGCTCTGGTCCGCCGAGGCGGTGTGAGCGCTACCAGCCGCTGAAGACCTTGGCGACCCCGTGCGCGATGCCGCTGCCGATGTCCTCGACGCCCTTGACGGCGCCCTTGGCCACGTCGACGGCGGCATGCACCTCGCCCTTGGCGACGTCGCCCACGGCCGTGAGCACGTGGCCATGGACCAGATCGCTGCCCGCCTGCGCGTAGCTGCGCCCCAAGTCCTTGGCCCCGTCGACGAAGCCGCGACCGACGTCCACGGCGCCCTGCACCTGCGCCTTGCCGATGATCTCGGCGCCCGCGACGGCGTTCTTGCCGGCCGCGACGATCTTGGCGCGGTTCTTGTAGATCGCGGTGCCCAAGAGGATCGCGCCGCCGGCGATCGCCAGCGGCGGACACGCGACGCTCGCGACCATCAATCCGCCGCCGACCATTTCAGCGCCGCCTTCGACCATCTGCTCGGTGTTGTGCTTCTCGTAACCGTCGTGTAGGTCGAAGACCCCCTGCGCCACCGCCACCACGCCGCCGGCGGGGCCGGCGACCTTGCCGATCGCTTCGAGCGCCGGAACGGCCCCCTCGGCGACGCCGAAGGTCTCAGCCGCGGCCGCCCCGCCCTCGGCGATGCCGCCCACCGCGGCCACGGATCCGGCGGTGCCCTTGACGGTCGCCTGGACGGTTTCCTCGTTCACGTCGCCGTGGGCGATCGCGCTCCAGCCGTGGTAGGCCTCGTCCACGAGCGAAGGCAACGCCAGCGCGCCGACGATGCCGGCGGCGCCGCCCGCGAACTTGCCGAGCGTCGTCATTTTCGGGGCGCCCTCTTCCTCCATGCCGGGCAACGTGAGTTGTTCGCCTTCGCCGCTGGCCTCCGCCGCGACCGATTCGTCGGCCGTCGCCGAAGCCGCCGCGGTCGGCTCGCCTTCGCCGACCGGCGACGCCGCGGCCGGCTCTTCGGGTTCCATGCCGGGCAGGTAAAGTTGTTCTCCTTCTGGAGCCACCAGCGGTTTCGCCAGCGCCGGCTCTTCGGCGGCGACCGCCGGGGCCGCCCCGCCGAACAATCCGCGCACCTTGCCGAACTGGCCGGAGACGAACTCTCTCACGGCCTTCTCGGCGCCTTCCTCTTCCGTGGCGAAGAAGTGTTGGATCTTGTGCGCGAGCTTGATCGTGCTCTCGGGGTCATGGAACAGGAGGTGGGCCTGGTTGCTCATGTCATGGACCGTCTGGCCGAGCAAGTTCGCATCCGGCACCACGCCCAGTCCGGGCACCAGGTTGCCGGCGCCTTTACTCAGCTTGCTGTCGCCCGCCTTGTCCATCGCGGTGGGAAGGCCGCCCCCGGTAGGCTCCGTGCCGGGGAAGGGCGAATCGCCGTCGAAAAGCGCGTTGAACTGCGATGAATCGACCTGGCCGTCGTAATGGGCGAGCTCGGCGGTGCGACGCGCCGTGGCCGACGGCGCGCTCGTCGCGATCGCCTTGCGATCGGCCGGCGTCGGCAAGCCCTTTTCAGGCTGCGTCGTCTGGGACGCATTCGGGGCCGTCTTGGGCGTCAGGGGCTGTACCGTGAGGCGGCCACTGCCGCGAGGGCCATCGATCGTCGACACGCGCTTCCTCCGAGTCATCGCGACGCAAGGTAACAACCGAGATATACCCGCCGCGAGCCGCAGCGAAACGCCCCGGCTTCGCGCGCAATAAGCGAGGTTTCACGCATCGTTAATCTACTGATAAGAAGCTTTCGAGGGTCCCGCGCGATAAGAGCTGAGTGACGGTGGGAATGGCAAGGAGACGCCGGTGGCGGGCACCCTCAGCAAACTTTTCGAAGACGGCGTGAGCCGCCTCGCACGGATCGGCGGCAAGGCCGCGGATCGCGCGGCCGTCGATGCCACCGTCACCCGCCAGGCCGCCGACGTGCTCGGCAAGGACACCTTCTCGCGCAGCGCCGAGTTGGTCGACAGCGCGCTCGAGTCCGCCGACGAGACCGCCATCGAGACGGCCGGAAAGTCGGCCGACGCGACGCTCGGCGACGACGTCGCGGGCATCGCCAAGCAAATCCGAGCCGCGAAGATCAAGACCACGGCCGACGGCACGCTCGTGAAGCAGCTGCCCAAGGTCGATCCCAAGCCCGTCACCTACTTGAGCTACCAGGCCGACGACAACAGCCTCTCGCCCTTCATCGACAAGCACGTGGACGTGCTCGAGCATACCGGCTCGACCAAGACCGCCAACGCACTGGTCTTCGGAGACGGCAACGTCGCCGGCGACACCCGTGCCTACTACGTCACGGCCGACAAGAAGCTCGGCAAGGTCACGAGCCCGTACGTGCCGATGGGCCCCAAAGGCGAGATCGACTCCGGCTCGCCCGCCGGCTTACAGCAGGCCGTGAACTGGGGCTTCACCAACTATCCCTCGCAGGTCCACTGGCTGGACATCAACGACCACGGCGCGGGCTGGGGCGGCATCTGCCTGGACAACACGGCCGACACGCACATCGCGCTGCCGGACCTGCCGAAGGCGGTTCTCGCGGGCAACGGCGGCAAGCCGGTCGACCTGCTGACCTACGACGCCTGCTTGATGTCCGACATCGAGGCGACCTACGAGATGCGCAACGCCGCCAAGGTGATCGTCGGCAGCGAGGACGAGACGCTGGCCCTCGGCATGAACTACGACCAGGTGCTGGCCGGCCTCGACAAGCAGCCGACGACGGACCCCGCGGAGATCGCCAAGCGCGTGGTCAACACCGCCCAGATGTCGGGCGCGGATCCGATCGCGGACAACACCGTGACCAACGGCATGGCGATCTACCACCTCTCGGCGCTCGACACGAGCAAGGCCGCCACCACGGCGAGCGCGATCGACCACCTCTCGCAGTCGTTGCTCAAGGTCCTGCCGGATCAGCGCCAGGCCGTGCTCGATTCGATGCACGCCGTGCAGCCCTTCTACGTCGCGAGCCACGGCGGCGTGGACTGGGGCCACCGCGACCTCGTCTCGTTCGTTCAGCAGTTGCAGCAGCGCGTGAAGGATCCCAACGTCAAACAGGCCGGCGACAACGTCATCAAGGCCGTGAAGGACATGGTCATCCAGACCAAGGCCGCGCCGCAGGAGCAAGGCGTCGCGCAGGGCCTGTCGATCTACATGCCGATGGACGGCGAGGTCGATCCGGCCTACCTGAACACGGCCTTTGCGAAGGACACGCACTGGGCCCAGTTCCTGCAGGCGCTGAAGCAACCGACGACGTAACTACCGAATCGGACGAATGCGTGTTGCTTCGCGCAAACTTTTCGTGAAGCGCACGCAATACAAAGGGGCCGGCTGTAATAAAGCCCGCCCGGCTGGACTCGAACCAGCGACCTGCCGCTTAGAAGGCGGCTGCTGCTATCCAACTGAGCTACGGGCGGTAATTTCGGGGATTTTGAGAGCGGAAGACGGGACTCGAACCCGCAACCTTCTGCTTGGAAGGCAGAAGCTCTACCATTGAGCTACTTCCGCAAAGACGAAAATGGTCGGGACGACTGGATTCGAACCAGCGACCCTCTGCTCCCAAAGCAGATGCGCTACCAAGCTGCGCTACGTCCCGGCGTACGAAGTGTACCCCAAAGGTCGAAAGCGTGTCAATCTGAGCTCATGAGGCGGAAAGCTCCGCGATGAAGTCGTCGAGGCGCCTGCGGTCCTCGAGCGACATCTCGGCGAAGGCGAGCCCCATACGGTAGCGCTCCTCGCGCCCCTCGGAATAGATGACCAGGCAAATCGTGTTGAGCGGCGCCTCATCCGGCTGCAAGACGACGATGCAGTGGTAGTCCACCGGCGCGGCCACGTCCGCCCAGAGCTCGATGCCGCCGCGCGACATGTTGCGCACCTCGGCGCGCGTGTTGATCGAGAGGTCGTGCGAGACGTAAATCAGCTGGGCGTCCAGCGACACCGGAAAGCGCGGGTCCTTGCGGCGCTGCATGCGGCGCAGCGATCGCGGACGGTCGAGAATCAGCACCATCATGGGCATCATCTGCAGGCCCACCAGGCGGCTCGTGAAGACGTAGAGGCCGTCCTCCTTGGGCATCTCGGCCTGCACCAGCGCGCCGATCGGCAAATCGGGCCGTTCGCGCAGCGTGGTGGCCACCATGATCGTGTCTTCCGTCATGCTGACGATCAAGCCGCTGTAGGTGCGGCGCTCGATCGTCAAGCGCAGCACCTGATTCGGCTTGGAGGTGTCAGGGGACAGCATGGCGCTTCATTGTATCATAGGGCCTTCCATTCCTTGCTTGCTCAAGTGACCGGCGCACTTGTGTTCGCGGCAAGCAAGGATAAGATCGAAGCAGCACCGGAGCACCGGTGCCGCTTTGCCATGGATTGAGTGTATGACCGGAATGCGTGCCCCACAGGCCCCAAAGAATGCCCTGGAGGCCCTGGCTCGTCGGAGCCTCTGGGTCGTCGGCGCCTACGCCGCGAGCCTCGTGACGCTGCGCCTGGTCGGCGTGCCCTGGGCCCTCGGCGGCGCGATCGCCGGCCTCGGCACCACGCTTCTCTTTTCGCGCACGCGCATGCGTTACGCGGGCTTGAGCCCCACGCAGTTGCGCGCCGTGGAGCGCGTCTCGCGCGACATGGACGGCGTGACCGATCCCGCCCAGCTGGCGCTGTTGGTCGTCACGGCGCTGGACAAGGCGCTCGGCCCGACGCACCTGTACATGTGGCTGCCGGCGCGCGAGCGCCGCGACCTGACCCTCGCCGCCGGCCTGGGCCCGGATCCCCAGTGCGGCGCGCTCAGCGAGGCCTGGATTCAGGAGTTCTTCGAGACGCTGCTGCACGGCGCGCACACGGACCTGCCGCCGGGCGGCAGCGAGTTCGCCGATTGGCTCGCCGCGCGCGAGCTGACGCTGTGCCTGCCGATCGTCTCCCAGGGACGCCTCACGGGGCTTCTGACCTGTGGCGGCAAGCGCGACGGCAGCGCCTACGGTCCGAGCGATCGCTGGCTGCTCGCGCAGATGCTGCGGCAGACCGGCCTCGCGCTCTCGTATCTCGGCTTGCAACGCGAGGAGAAGCGCCGCCGCACGCGATTGGACAATCTCGCGACGCTCTACCGCGACGCCCAGCAGCGCGCCATCACGGACGGATTGACGGGCCTCACGACGCACCTGTTCTTTCAGGAGCAGCTCAGCCAGCGCTTCCACGAGTCCCGCCGCCATGGCGGCACGCTCTCGGTGATGCTCGTCGACGTCGACCATTTCAAGCGCATCAACGACACGTTCGGCCACCCGATGGGCGACGAGGTGCTGCGTCAGGTCGCCCAGGCGGTGAAAAACGAGGCCCGCACGGGCGATACGGTGGCCCGCTACGGCGGTGAGGAGCTCGCGCTCGTGCTGCCGCTGACGGATCTGCACGGCGCGCTGATCATGGCCGAACGCATTCGCGCGTCGATCGAGGCGATCGAGATTTACGACGCGCAAACTCGCCGATTGCCGCCGGTCACGGCGAGCCTGGGAATCGCGCAGTTGCAACTGGGCGACGCCGACCCGACCGCGCTGATCGAGCGTGCCGACCGCGCGCTGTACGCGGCCAAGCACGGCGGGCGCAATCAGGTCGTCAAGGCGAGTTAGCGGCCGGCACCCCTCACCCCGTCGGCTCCCCTGAACGGGTCGCCGACATCCCTCTCCCCCAAGGGGCGAGGGGACAGAATGCTACGCGTGCGCGCAGCCGCAGCCGCTGCCGCAGCCGCCGGTCTCGGGCTCGGCGAGCTCGCTGAGCATGGGCGTGGTGATCTCGCGGATGAAGCCCTCGAGGTGCTCCTGGAGCTCGTTGCGGAACAACTCGTCGAGGTCGGCGTCGCTCACGCCGAGCTTGTCTTTGACCAGGTTCAGCAGCACGCGGTTGCGGCAGCGGTCAATTGCCACCTCGCTCGCGAGGCGGGCGAAATCGCGGTAGATCTTGGCGAGAACGTCTTCTTGGGTCATCACGGCCTGGGACATGGGCGGTTCCTCCATAGCTGCTCCAGTATCCCAGAGCCCCGCCGCACGGTCAACCGCCGCTTCCGCCTGGTGAGCGAGGGTCCGGAATGCTACAATTTCCCCGAGGAGACGACCATGCCCCTGAACCCCCGCCGCGCCTTCAATGCCGTGCTCGAAGGCCCACTGCGCCACAACGACGACGGCATGTGGGCGCTGTACGAGGGCGACGAGGAGCTGACCTACTGGGACGAAGGCCAGCCGATCGAACTGCAACTCGACGGAACCTGGCGCAAAGGCACGATCGCCTGGATCGACGACGCCTACGGCGTCGCGCTGGAGAACGGCGAAGCGCAGGCGATCGCCCCCGGCACTTTGGCCCGCCGCCGCGTGGGCGGATCCGTCTAAGGAGGCCCCTTGAAGCATCGTCTGCCCGGCATTTTCGCCGCCCTGCTCGTCCTCGCGCCGGCGCCCGCCTGGGCGCTGGATCCCAACCGATACGCCATCGGGTACGGCCTGGGCATCTCGACGCTGTATCAGTTCTCGTCGGATCTGGATTTTCGCGGCCATCCGCTCGGGCCCTGGTCCGAGGGCATTTTGGGCTTCGACACGCGCAATCAGTTGCTCAGCCCGGACAAGACCTACGCGATCGAATCGGCGGGCTTGAGCTACTCGCTGGGCGCCCACCTCTCGATTTTCCGCGCCGGATTGAGCGCCGAAGGGGATTGGCTCACGCGCTTCACGGTGGCCGATCCGGCGCAAAAGACGCTGCAATTCAACTACACGGGCGGCTTCGTGCTCGAGCCCTATTTCGGCATCGTGCTGCCGTTTCTCAACACCCCGTACACCGAAGTGGACCTGGTGCTGCGCTGGCCGTTGATTTCGCCGGACCCGACGATCGGCCCGCGCTTGATGCTCACGACCTGGGCCGGCGCGCAGCAGACGCAGACGACGACCTCGGGAGACACCGGGGCCTCGTCGGGCGATTCTCAGTAGAAGCCGCGGCGTCTACATTTCCCTCTCCCCCGGAGGGTGGGAGTGGGATGCCGAAGCCCCGTCCAGGGGCTGAGGCTGGGAGAGGGGGCGACCCCAGGCCAGTCTCGGTATACGCCAGTTGGGATTTGCGGGTGGCTCGC
>DATNPP010000344.1:0-3425 GCA_036703175.1 Oscillatoriaceae cyanobacterium | reverse complement strand
CGGGAAGGTGTTGCTTTGCGAGTGATCGCCCGTGATGACCCAGCGCGCCTCTTTCACCGCGCGCTCCCACGAGCCGTAGGCGGACATCATCAGATCCAGCTCGTGGTCGATGCGGCGCAGACTGTAGGCCGTGTTCTCGGGGCCGTGGTGATGACTGCGCAGATCGTTCTCGTTGAAGTAAGTCAGCATGAACGCGGGGCGATCGGGCTGCTGAATCAGCTCCGCCGTGTAGAGCGCGCCTTGATGATCGCTGAAGCCGTAGCGGCGGAAGAAGCTGCGGCGCGGCCCGCCGTGGCGAATCATGTCGCCGTGGCGCATGTGGCGCGGGCCGGGCAGCGCCAGATTGTGCGACAGCTTGCTGAGCTGGCGGAAGAACCAGGGAATCTCCGCCCGATGCAGATACGGGCCGCGCGAGACCGGGAAGTTGATGCAGGCGCTCGGCACGTCCGCGTCTTCCAGCAGCTCGAAGATCGTGCGCACGGCCGGCGAGAGGTGCTCGGCGTTCAAGCGCAGAAAGAAATCCTCGATCACGTGGTCGATCGTGCCCCACATCAAGCTCTGCGGATACGGCCAGTAGTGCACGTAGCGATCGGCCTCGCGGTTGTACCAGAGCACGCCCGTGATACCGTGCATATCCGGGCCCACGCCCGTCGCGAGCGAGGTCAGGCACGCCGGCGTCACCGTCGGAAAGATCGAGCTGCAGTTGAGGTCCAGCCGGCCGTGCCGCACCAGGTAGCCCAGTGCCGGCAAATGGCCCGCGGCCAGCTCCTGCTCCACCATGCCGGGGTGCCAGCTGTCGATGATGACGAGGTGCAGGGGCTTGGTCGAGGGCATCGGGCTTCTCCTGTTCCTCTCGTTAAGAAATATTTCGCTGATCCTACCACGCATTCCTGCTCGGAACGAACTAGGGATGCCGATCTTTGGCTGATCTGACCTGAACTGAAAGGATTCTTGGGCATTCTGCTGAACGCGGGGCCGCCATGGGGCACGGCGGGAGCGTTGAAGACGACACCGTCGCCGCACCAGAATCGCCAAGATTTTTCGATCGTTCTGGCCAAAGCGCCCATGGCCCTTGGCTCCGCGGGCCTTTAGCATGGCCGAGGATGAGGAGGAGGGCCATGCGCATCGCCATCGTGGGCAAAAAACACCCGTTCTGCGGGATCGTCACCTACTGTCGAGAATTGGTCCGCGCCCTGCGCCAGGCGGGGCATACGGTCGCCTTTTACTACCTACACAACGAGGAAGTGCACGAGGAGAACGAAGACAGCCTGCCGCTGCTGCTGCGCACGCACATGTACGCCGTGCCGTACGGGGATGCGCCGTACCTCCTCACCGAGCGGCTGCGCCAGTTTCGGCCGGACGTGGTGCACGCCTCGTATGCGCTCTCGTTTCTGGACTTCGCGTTGCCAGCCATCTGCGAGGAGCTCGGCGTGCCGCTGGTGGTGACGTTCCACCCGGCCTTCGACTCCCGACCGACGATCCCCAATCGCATCTCCGGCGCCGTTTACCGCATGTACGCCCAGACGCTCGCCCACGCCCAGCGCGTGATCGTCTTCTCGCGCCCGCAAAAGGAGCGCCTGACCCAACTCAAGGTTCCGGTGGAAGGCATCCGCGTGTTGCCCAACGGTGTGGACGTCGAGCGCTACACGCCGGGCCAGAGCCAGTTCAAGGAGGCGATCGGCGCGGACGTTTTGATTACCTACATGGGCCGCATCGATCCCGAAAAGAACGTCGGCACGCTGCTCAACGTCTTCGAGCAGCTCGCGTTGCCGGACAACGTGCACCTGGCCGTCATGGGCGACGGCATTCTGGCGTCGCGGCTGCGGCCGCGCTACGAAGCCCTGCCCACGCTACACTGGCTCGGTTTCGTGGCGGACGAACCCACGCGCATCGACGTGTTGCGCGGCAGCGACCTGTTCGTGCTGCCCTCGAGCGTGGAGGGCCTTTCGCTCGCGCTGCTCGAGGCCATGGCCTGCGGCGCGGCGCCGATCGCAACGGACGTGGGCGCGGACGGCGAGGTGATCGCGGGCTGCGGGCGCGTGCTCGATCCGACCCGCCTGCGGCGGCAATTGCCCCGAGCGCTACGCGAGTTGCTCGCGGACCCCGCCGAAGTCACCCGCTTGCGCGTGGCTGCCCGCCGTCGTGTGGAGCGGCGCTTCGCGTTTCGCAAGAACCTCCGCCGCCTGCTCGAGATCTACAAGGAAGCCCGCGAGGGGCGATCGATGGCCGTGCGCTGAAACCGGCGAGCGGGCGACGTGCTAGAATGAGGGCCTCGTTTTAGCCGTTCGCCAGGAGTCGTCGCCATGCTCAAGCCTCTCGTCACGCTCACGTGCCTGCTCGCGCTCGCCGTCCCCGCGATCGCCGATCCGGCCTCCCAGACGGCCACGGCCACCGCGACCCCAGCCAATGCCGCCTCGATCGCCGATCAAGAAGCCGCCGCGGGCAAAGTCCTCTTTCTGGGACCGCGCCTGACGTTCGAGACCGACCACGGCAGCTTCACGCTGGTGACCTTCCCGCAGGAGGCGCCGCAGACGGTCGCCCAGATCGTCAAGCTCGCGCGCGGCGGCTTCTACGACGGGCTCGCCTTCCACCGGATCGTCCCGGGCTTCGTGGCGCAGGTGGGCGATCCGGCCACGCGCCATTATCCGCCGAGCGATCCGCACGTCGGCAACGGCGGCTCCGGGCATCCGGTGCCGCCCGAATACGACGGGCAGAGCGTGCAGTTCCTCACGGGCACCGTCGGGCTCGCGCGCGGCCAAGCGCCCAACAGCGGTGACAGTCAATTCTTCGTCACGCTCGCGCCCGAGCCGAACCTGAACGACCGCTACACGATCTTCGGCCAGGTGATTCGTGGCATGGACACGGTTCGCGCGCTCAAGGTGGGCGATCGCATTCGCCACGTGAGCGTCACCGAGCCTATCAAGGCCAGCCCCAGCCCCTAAGCGGCGTCCAATCGGACTTTTCAGAGGCCTCTTCCGAATGCTGGAGGAGGCCTCTGGCGTGCTGGCCGATCGTGCGTTACAATGCAAAGGTTAAGATTGGATAAAATAGGAGTTAATATGCGCCTTCGTCATGGGCTCCTCGCCGTCTCGGTATTGCTCGCCGGTTGCGGCACGGCGCAGGGCCTGCAGGCCCCCATGTTCGGCCACGGGTCCTTCGCCGCGCTGGACGACGCCCCGATCTTCAATCTGCCTGGCGTGCAGGTGGGCGTCCCGATGCCGCTCGCCGTCAACTACAAGTCGATCCACATCACGGGCACCGGCACGCTCGATGCGCTGGACGCCTCGCATCTGGCCCTGTCGGCGACGGCCTCGGCCCACGTGATCTTCGTGACGGAGACCAAGCAGCTCACCATGAGCGTCACGAAGACCGGGAACACGGCCTGGCCGTACGGCATCGTGGCCGTCAACGTGACGGACAAGCAG
>DATNPP010000327.1:0-4217 GCA_036703175.1 Oscillatoriaceae cyanobacterium | reverse complement strand
CAATTGCTGGAGGTTTTCGCGCGCCTCGTCGAGAAAGATGCTCAGGTAGTCGGAAATTTCCACGGGCACCTCACGCGTCGGACTTGCGGTAGAAGTAGGGGCCATGCGGCTCGAGGCCGAGGCTGCCGGCGTCGAAGATGCGCTCGGTCTTGCCCACGAACAAAATGCCGCCCGGCGCGAGCGCTTCGTGAAGGCGCGCGTACAGCCGGCGCTTGCTGAAATCGCTCAGGTAGATCACCACGTTGCGGCAAAGAATCAGCTGACACGCCTCGAGCGGCGGATCTTCGAGCAAATTGTGGCGCGAGAAGGCGCAGCGCTCGCGAATGGCGGCGTTCTCGAAACGATGGCCGGGGCCCTCGGGCGAGAAGTAACGCGCCAGCTGGTCGTCACTGAGGCCCTGCGTCTCGTAGGCGCTGTAGACGCCCTCATGAGCCCGCTCGATCGCGCCGCGATCGAGATCCGTGCCCACCAACTCGGCGCGATCGAGCACTCCGAGTTCGGAGAGCAACATGCCGACCGAATACAGCTCGGCGCCCACGCTGCAGCCGGCGCTCCAGACGCGCAGCCGCTCGAACCGCGCGAGCAAGTCGGGCAGCACGTCCGTGCGCAAGCGGTCGAAGTGCTCGGCGTCGCGCAGAAACTCGGTCACGTTGATCATCAAGCCGTCGACGAAGTCCCGCAATCGTCCGGGATCGGCGGCGAGCTGCGCGTGGAAGGCGTCCAGAGTCGGCATGTTGGCGCGCGCCATCAGTGCCGTGATGCGCCGTTCGATCTGGCGCGGCTTGTAGGCGTCGAGATCGAACCCCACCAGCGGCGACATGCGCGCCTTGAAATGCGCGAGCTCTTCGGCGTCGAACAGCGGCGGGCGGGGTTCTGGGGCGATGGAATTCGAGGCGGGCATGCGGGCGCCTCCGGGCGACCAGGAGAGGGTTTCCGGTGCCGGCATCGTGGAAGTGGCGGCGCGAAACGGCAACGATGCGGCTCGCTTTCGGCATGAGGGGCGACATGCCCAACATACCCATGATCGGGCGGTACGCTCCCAGCTGGCGCGCACTCCGCCCGGACGGCGCTTGCAACGGCCCAGCGGGCCTCGAAGCGCAATCATCAGGGTAGACCGTGACACCGAGCGCGACAAGGCGCGCCCGCGAGCCATGATAGAATCGAATGGCGGCGCAAGCGGTGATGACCGCCGCTTTTGACCGAATTTCGAGGAGGACGGATGATCCGAAGCAGCCTGGAGCTCGGCGTGCGCGAAGACGCTCGCTTCGTGGCGGAGCGCGCGCGCCACGTGGCGATCGACGAACAAGCGCTCGCCCGGGTCGCCGCGGACTTCGCCGAGCGCCAGGTGCCCGTGCCCGAGTGGAACGCCGAGCTGCACTTCACGGACGGCACGCCGCGCACCGCCAACTATCTGCTGGTGCTCGACGCGCTCAACTTCAGCTTCTGGGGCGAGCCGCGCTGGTACGTCACCTACCGCGGCCAGCGCCTGCGCGGCTACTGGGCGCTCGCGGCGTCGCTCAAGCGCGCGATCGAGGAGGGGCTCGACATCGACGACGCGCGGGTCATGGTCGGCATGGACGAGGCGAAGCTACGCGAGGTGCTGCGCGGCGAGGCCGAAATCCCCCTGCTCGATAAGCGCCTGGCCCATCTGCACGAGGTGGGGCAACGATTGCTCGACAGCTACGACGGGCAGTTTGCCAACGCGATCGCCGCCGCCGACGGCAGCGCCGTGGCGCTCTCGCAATTGTTGGTGCGCGACTTTCCGAACTTCCGCGACGAGAGCCCCTACGCCGGGCACACGATCCGCCTCTACAAGCGCGCGCAGATTCTGCCCGCGGATCTCTTCGGCGCCTTCGGCGGCCGCGGCCTCGGCGCTTTCGGCGACATCGACCATCTGACGGCGTTCGCGGACTACAAGGTGCCCCAGGTGCTCGAGCGCCTGAGCGTGCTGCGCTACACGCCCGAGCTCACGGACAAGCTGCGCCGCCGCGAGGTGCTGCCGCACGACGGCGAGGAAGAAGTCGAGCTGCGTGCAACGACGATCTGGGCCGTCGAGCTGCTGCGCGCGGCACTCGCGACCCATGGCCGCGACGTCAAGGCGATCGAGGTCGACTGGATGCTCTGGGAGATGGGCCTGCACCTGCCGCCCGACGCGTTGCCCTACCACCTCACGCGCACCACCGCCTACTAGGACACCCCATGCCCGCCATTTCCTTCGAGATTCAAGCCCGACTGCCCGGCGGCCTCGCGCGCGCCGGACGGCTCAACACGCCGCACGGCGTGATCGAGACGCCCGTGTTCATGCCCGTCGGCACCAACGCCACGGTCAAGTCGCTCACGCCCGAGGACCTCGAGTCCCTCGGCGCGCAGATCATCCTCGGCAACGCCTACCACCTCTACATGCGGCCGGGCGCCGAGCTGGTCGCCGAGTTCGGCGGCCTGCACGGCTTCTCGAACTGGCGCAAGCCGTTTCTGACGGACTCGGGCGGCTTTCAGGTCTTCAGCCTGGGCTTCGGCATGGAGCACGGCGTGGGCAAAATCGCCAAGATGTTCCCGGCCGAGGGCGGCCCGCAGCGCTCGACGGCGCCCGCGCAGAAGCTCTGCAAGGTCGACGAGGACGGCGTGACCTTTCGTTCGCACCTCGATGGCAGCCGGCACCGCTTTACGCCGGCCGTGTCGATCGACATTCAGCAGAAGCTGGGCGCGGACATCATTCTGGCCTTCGACGAGTGCACCAGCCCGCTCTCGAGTTACGAGTACACCAAGCAGGCCCTCGGGCGCACGCATCGCTGGGCCGAGCAATCGCTCGCGGCCAAGACGAACGAGCACCAGGCCCTCTTCGGCATCGTGCAGGGCGGAGCCTACGAGGATCTGCGATTGGAATCCGCGCGTTTCATCGACAGCCTGGGCTTCGAGGGCTACGCCATCGGCGGCTCGCTGGGGCAATCCAAGCGCGACATGCACCAGATCCTCGAATGGGTCTGCCCGCTGCTCGACGAGAACAAGCCGCGCCATCTGCTGGGCATCGGCGAGCCCGAGGATCTCTTCGAGTGCATCGAGCGCGGCGCCGACATGTTCGACTGCGTGGCCCCCACGCGCGTCGCGCGCCACGGGGCCCTTTTCAGCCGCGACGGCAAGCTGAACATCAAAAACGCGCGCTTCCGCCACGACCACGGGCCGATCGACGCGGAGTGCGGCTGCTACACCTGCCGCAACTACACGCGCGGCTATCTGCGCCACCTCTTCATGGCGGACGAGTTGCTGTTCTACCGCCTGGGCAGCATTCACAACCTGTACTTCATCGTGCACCTGGCGAAAGACATCCGCCAGAGCCTGCTCGACGGGCGCTTCCACGAGTTCAAGGCCGCGTTCCTGGGTCGCTTCATGGCGAAGGCTCTCGTCTAGTCGGCGCATCCACGGTACAATGTCAGAACCAGCCGACCAGAGGAGAACGCGCATGCCCCATCTTCCGAAAGTCATCGCGGCGCTGCTCGTGGGCGCGACGCTCACGGCCTGCCACGCCACCACCGGCCTGCAGACGACCGGCTTCGGCAATCAACAGCCGAGCGCGGACGAGAGCACGGTGAGTCCGCCGGGCTCCACCTTCACGGTCGGCCTCGGCCAGACGTTCTCCGTCGTGCTGCCCGGAACGGGCGAGGCCGGCGGCTATCAGTGGCATCTGGACGACACCTACAATCAGAGCGTGGTGCGGATGGTCGGCGAGCATCCCGGCTCGCTGCCGTCCAACCCGCAGCCGGGCCAGTTCGCGCCCGAGGTCTTCGTCTTCGAGGGCGACGCGGCCGGCTCGACCACGCTGCACTTCTCGCAGTACCGCTCGTTCGAGAGCTCGAGTCAGGCGATCGCGACGGCCACGCACCCGGTGATGGTGCACTGAGCCTCAGTCGGCCCAGCGCGAGCTGACAATCAAATTCGACGGCAGCCCCAGCAAACGGTGGGTGCGAATTTGCACCTGCGCGTCCGCCGGAAAGAGGGCGGCGAGCGATCGCGCGTCCAGCAGATTGAGGTTCTCGGTGCGCGCCCAGAAATCCTTGCCAAGCGCCCGGAGAATGGCCTGGTGCGTCGGCTGGGGCAGCCAGTGCACGAACGGCAGAAACGTGTGCAATTCGATGGGAAAGTCGCGGTTGGGCGTCGTCAGATAGACCTGGCGCCCGACCCGCAGCAACTCGTGCACGAAGGCGCGCTGGGCGTCGCGATCG
>DATNPP010000289.1:0-1952 GCA_036703175.1 Oscillatoriaceae cyanobacterium | reverse complement strand
CTTGGCGAGCGACACGCCGGCGTTGTTGACCCAGATGTCGAGGCCGTCGTAGCGCTTGAGCGTCTCTTGCGCGAGGCGTGCGACGTCGTCTTCGATGGTGACGTCACAGGCGACCGCGTGCGCACGGCCGCGGCGCGCCACGATCTGGCGCTCGACGTCGCGCAGCGGATCGAGATTGCGGGCCGCGAGCACCACGCGGGCGCCTTCACGGGCGAAAGCTTCGGCGATCGCCCGCCCGATGCCGCGGCTGGCGCCGGTCACGACGACGACCTTATCTATCAATCTTTTCATATGCCCACCGTATCAGGCGTCCCGGCCGAAATCGGTGATCGCGCTCGCAGCCGATGGCGGCGAGCCTGCGTTTCTGATACCATGGCCCAAGCCGTGTTTTCATCCGTATTTGAGGAGCATGACGTTGTCGATTGAGCTGGAGAACCGTTCGGAGCAGGAGCGCGTCCGCTGGGGCAAGCTCGAAGCCCTGCGCGAGGCGGGCATCGAGCCGTATCCCAACCGTTTCGAGCGCACCCACCAGGCCGCCGAGCTGCAGCAGAAGTACGCCGAGCTCGAGTCGGGCGCCGAGACCGAGGACGTCGTGCGCGTCGCCGGCCGATTGATGGCGCGCCGCGGCCAGGGCAAGCTCATCTTCGCCGATCTGGTCGACGACACCGGCAAGATTCAGCTGACGCTCTCGCTCGACAAGCTCGGCGAGGCCGTCATGACCCGCTTCGACCTGATGGATTTGGGCGACTGGCTGGGCGTCGCGGGCAGCGTGCGCCGCACCAAGCGCGGCGAGCTCTCGATCGCGGTGTCGGACTACGCGCTGCTCGCCAAGTGCCTGCATCCGCTGCCCGAGAAGTGGCACGGCCTCGCGGACGTCGAGGTGCGCTACCGCCAGCGCTATCTGGATTTGATCGTGAACCCCGAGGTCAAAGACGCGTTCCGCAAGCGCGCGCAGGTCGTCAAGACCATCCGCCGCATTCTGGACGAGCAGGGCTTCATGGAGGTCGAGACCCCCATGCTGCAAGCCATACCCGGCGGCGCGGCCGCGCGGCCGTTCAACACCTTCCACAACGCCCTCGAGATGCCGCTTCACCTGCGCATCTCGCCGGAGCTGTACCTCAAGCGCCTCGTGGTCGGCGGATTCGAGAAGGTTTTCGACCTCAATCGCAACTTCCGCAACGAGGGCATCTCCACGCGCCACAATCCCGAGTTCACGATGGTCGAGATGTACCAGGCCTACGGGGACTACCGCACGATGATGGCGCTCGCCGAGACGCTCGTCACGGGCGTGCTGATGGCGACGCACGGCAGCCTGCAAATTCCCTACCAGGGCACCATGCTGGACTTCACGACGCCCTGGCGCCGCGCCACGATGGCCGAGTTGGTCAACGAGAAGCTCGGCGTCAGCGTCGAGACGATGTCCGTCGACGAATTGAAGGCGCTCGCGGCGCGCGTGCACGCCAAGACGCCGATTCAGCTCACGCATGGCCACCTGGTCAACGAGATCTTCGAGGCCACCTGCGAGGACAGCCTGATTCAGCCGACCTTCGTGATCGACCATCCCGTCGAGATCTCGCCGCTCGCCAAGCGCAAGCCCGAGAGCCCGCAACTGACGGAGCGCTTCGAGATCTTCGTCGCCGGCCGCGAGCTGGGCAACGCCTTCACCGAGCTCAACGATCCGGTCGATCAGCGCGGACGCTTCGAGGAGCAGCTCAAGGAGCGCGAGAAGGGCAACGACGAGGCCCACGCGCTCGACGAGGACTACCTGAACGCGCTCGAGCTGGGATTGCCGCCCACGGGCGGCATGGGCATCGGCATCGATCGCCTGGTCATGCTCGTGACGGACGCGGCCTCGATTCGCGACGTGATCCTCTTCCCGCACATGCGCCCGCGGCGCAGCGCGGCCGAGGAGCAGGAGCTGCAGCCGGATGTCGCGCAACCTTAGCGCGGCC
>DATNPP010000239.1:0-3354 GCA_036703175.1 Oscillatoriaceae cyanobacterium | reverse complement strand
GGGGACAACTCGGCCTCCTCGAGCCCCGCGGGCTTCGGTACGGCATAGGCGTAGAACACGGGGCCGTCGACGCGGCCGGCGCCGGGCCAGTCGCCTCCGGGCCAGAAGCCGACGCTGATCACTTCCTCGTCGTAGGCCAGGCGCGTGACGCGATCGGCTTGCGGGCGCGGTGGGGCGAAGCGGCCGGAGAAGCGCGTGACGGCGAGGTCGAAGCTGCCCCAGAAGAAGTGTGATGGGCTGCTCTTGCCGCGGAAGCCGGCGCGGAAGCGCCTAAGCACGACGTCGACTTGCGAGAGGATCTGGAAGCAGCGCGCGACCTGGTGGCGATCGTAGGTGTCGCGGGTGTCTTCCTCGAAGGGAATCGGGTTCGCGACTTCGACGGGCATCGTCCAGATATGGGCCGGGATTTCCCAGGCGTGCAGCGTGGCCTGGACGGTCTCGTAGAAGCGCGCGACGGTGCCGCCGAGGGGGATTTGTTCGCGTTTGCCGTCGCTGGTCGTCATGACGAGCTGGTGGGCGAGCAGGTCGAAGTCGAGCTGGCAGGTGCGCAATCCGCAGGGCAGCGGGCCGGTCGTGAGGCCGCGGGCGGTGAGGTGCAGGGCGGCTTGCCACCACTCGTTGGTCATCGGGGCGAGGGCGAGGGCGACTTTGCCGACGACCTGGGTGTACATGTGCAGGGTGTCGTAGGTCGCTTGCCACTCGTCCAGGGGCAGCGCGGGCCAGGCCTCTTGCATGGCGGGGATCCTCCACGGTAGCGGGCAGGCGCGATGGCTACCCTGGGCGGATCGTAGCGCCGAGAGCAACCCGTCCCTACTGGCGGCCGATAGATCATGGCCCTCGCCCCCGGAGGGTGGGAGAGGGATATTTCACCGCCGTGCAGGCGGTGAAATCGGGAGCGGGGGCGACCCCCAGGCCAGTCTCGCAACACGCCAGTTGGGATTTGCGAGTGGCACGCGGTCGCCCCCTCTCCCGGTTGGCTCCCCTGGACGGGTCGCCAACATCCCTCTCCCACCCTCCGGGGGAGAGGGCAATGTGATTAGCGGGTTAGAGGGAGGTCTGGAGGAAGTTCAGGACGCGTTGTTGGTAGTCTTTCGGGTCCGTCTTGTACGATTCCGCGTGGCCGGCGCCGGGGACCATCCAGAGGGATTTCTGGGTGCCGGGGTCGGCGTTGTAGAGGTTGACGGAGTCCTGCGGCAGCGTCTCGTCGTCCGCGGCGCCGTGGATGATCATCACGGGGCGGTTCGCGAGTTTCGGCATCAGCTTGATCGGATCGGTCGAGGCCACCGGCTCGCCCGTCTCCTTCGTCACCTCGTCGACGATCGCCTGCGCGCCCAGCTTGGTGAAGGGATAGTGAATCTTCAAGGGCCCGATGTTCAACGTCGCGGCCTGCAGACGCGGCAGCACGGCGTCGTAGAGCGAGTCGAAGGCGCAGTCGTCGATCACCGCGTTCACGCGCGGATCGCGCGCGGCCTGCTCGAGCGCCGTGGCGCCGCCTTGCGAGACGCCCAGCACCGCGATGTTCTTGCCGCCCTTGGCGACGGCCTGGTCGATCGCCGCTTTCAGATCGTCGCGCTCCTCGTAGCCGATCGTGGAGCGATCGCCGCCCGACGAGCCCGAGCCGCGGAAGTCGAAGGCGACGATGTTGTAGCCCGCCTTGTGCAGCCAGGGCGCGTACTCGGAGAGCATCTCGCCCATCTGGCCGCCGTGGCCGTGCGCGAGCACGATCGTCTTGTCCGAGGCCGGCACGGCGGGAATGTACCAGCCCGAAATCGGCGTCTTGCCGTCCGCGGAGGTGAAATTCAGCGTCTGGCCTTGCAGGCCCAGCTGGGCCGGCGTCGTGCTGTCGGCCTGGCGGCCGGGATACATGAACTGCTGCGCGCCTTTTTTGCCCACGTAGTTGAGGTACGGGCTCAGAATCCAGCGCTCGAAACGCTGCCAGAGGCTCGGCTTGGGCTGCGACGGCACAGGCGCGCTCGCGGGCTTGGCGGGCGCGGGCGTGCTCGGCGCTTTCACGCTCGGCGAAGCCACAGGCGCAAGGCGAGGGCTGACGACGCGCGGCGACAAGTTCGAAATGGCCATGATTTCCTCCACGGGGCGGGTTCTTTAGCTATCCGCCTCGCGTGCGCAAACTTTCTTGTGAGCGCGTTAAGCTTTCGGGAGGTGTTAATTCGAGCCGGCGCTCAGGGCGTTGGCGAACTGGATGTAGGCGGCCTCGCTCCAGGCGAGCGGGAAGGCGCTGACCCAGCGGTGTTGCTGCTCGTTGAACTGCTCGCCGAGCATGAGGGCGTCGGTCGTCTTGGCGTAGCGGGTCATCACGTCGAACAAGCGCTGGGCGCCGGCGCGATCGCCGAGGGCGAGGTCGTGCATGCCGAGCCAGGCCGTCGAGACGGGCCAGGGCTGGCCGTTGTAGTACTGGTCGTTCTCGTAGCGACGCACGCCGCCGCCGGGGCTGCTGAGGCGCGATTCGACCATGCGGCCGGTGGCGAGCATCAGGGGATCGTCGTCGGCCCAGGCGCCGAAGCCGTAGCGGCCGAGGGCCAGATTGGCGGCCTCGACGGTCGCATCCGGGCGGCCGTTGCGAATGCCGCGAATGAAGTAGCCGGACGGGGCGAGCTCGGCGGCCATCGCGGCGTGCATGCGGGCGGCGGCGTCGTGGTAGCGCGTCGCGGCGGCGGTGTCGCCGAGTTGCGCGGCGAGCTGCGCGCTCGCGTTCAAGCCGGCCCAGGCGGCGGCGTTCGAGTAGGTCCAGGTGCCGTCGTCGTTGAGCTCCCAGAGGTCACGGCAGGTGCTGAGCAAGCCGTCGGGCTTCTGCTGGGCGATCAGGAACTCGCAGGCGCGCTTGACGGCCGGCCAGCGGGCTTCGAGCCACTGGCGATCGCCCGTGCGGGCGTAGACCTGCGCGACGCCCCAGGCGAAGGTGCCGACCTCGTCGTGCTCGTTGCCGTTGGGGCCGAAATCCCACAGCGGGCGGCTGGCGTCCGGGAAGTAGTTCACGGCGAAGCCGCCGCTCGCTTGCTGGAGGTGCTCGCAGAACTCGAAGAAGGCCTTGGCCTCGCTCACGTAGCCGACGTTCATCAGCGTGAGGGCCATCAGGCTGCCGTCGCGCGGCCAGACGAAGCGATAGGGCGGGTTGAGATTGGTCGGCGCGGCGATGAAGCCGCCGTTGTCGACGTGGTGCTGGCCGAGGGTGATGAGCGCGCGGCGGTAGACGGCGAGCGCGTCCGAAGAAAGGCCCTGGGGCATGCGGGCGCGGCCGAGCCAGGTTTGCCAGCGCGTGGCGTCGGCTTGCGACACGCCGTTCCAGCCCTGCGCGAGGCCCGCCTGGGCGGTCGCGAGGGCGCGGGTGCCGTCGGG
>DATNPP010000223.1:0-2631 GCA_036703175.1 Oscillatoriaceae cyanobacterium | reverse complement strand
ACCTCGGCGTGCTGGCGGGCCTGCTCGGCCGCGGCGACGTGGTGCTCGTCGACGCGCTGGCGCACGCGAGCCTGCACGACGGCTGCCGTTTGAGCCGTGCCGACGTCTGGCGCTTTCGGCACAACGACCTGGCGCACCTGGAGCACCATTTGCGCACGGTGTACGGCCGGCCGACGCTCGTCGTGGTGGACGGCGTCTACAGCATGGACGGGGATCTCGCGGATCTTCCGGGCATCTGCCGGCTCGCCAAGGCGTACGGCGCGCGAATCCTGGTGGACGACGCGCACGGCTTCGGCGTGCTCGGCCCCAACGGCCGCGGCACGTGCGAGCACTTCGGCTTGCTCGACGAGGTCGATTTAATCTCGATCACCTTCAGCAAGGCGCTGGGTACGATAGGCGGCGCGGTGCTCGGCGATCGCGACGTGATCGGCTATCTGAAGCACCGCTCCCGGCCGTACGTTTTCTCGGCGGCGTTGCCGCCCGGCACGGTCGCGGCGACCCATGCGGCCCTCAAGCGCACGATGGGCGCGCCGGCGCTGCGCCGGCAGCTCTTTCGCAACGTCGACTTTCTACGCCGCGAGCTGACGGGCCTGGGCTATCGCCTGGGGCCCAGCGCCTCGCAAATCATTCCGGTGCTGATCGGCGACGACGACCTCGCGCTGCGGGCAGGCACGCAACTGCTCGACGAGGGGGTCTTCGTCGCGACCGTCGTCAGCCCGGGCGTTCCCCCCGGCCAGGCACGCCTGCGCGTGAGCCCGATGGCCTCGCACACGCGTGCCGACCTGCAAAGCGCCATTTCGGCGTTCGCCCGGGTCGGCGCGCGGCTGGGGCTGATCAGCAGCGCCGGTTCGCAAGGCCTCGAAGGCCGAGTCCCCCAGGCATCCGCAAGCACGATTTCCAAGGAGGTCCCATGTTTGGACATGATCTGATCAAGACGCCCCGCGGCTGGTGTTTGACCCTGTCGGGGGATCTCGACACCCACGCCACGCAGGAGCTCGACGCCGCCATGGAGGCGCGCCTGCCGCAGGTGAACGGCGATCTGGTCGTCGACCTCGAGGGCCTGAACTACCTCAACAGCACGGGCATTCGGTCGTTCATTCGCTTGCACAAGCAGCTCAAGGCCTCGGGCCATCGCATCTGCTTCCGCGGCGCGAGCGCGAAGATTCTGCGAATTTTTCACTACTGCGGACTCGACACGTTCTTCGTCTTCGAGCCGGGGGCCGATGCGGACGCGTCGCTGCCGCTCGCCGCTCGAGAGGGCTGAGGCATGCACGAGGCTTGGGAGCTCAACCCGCCGCCGGGAGAATCCGTCGGCCTTCGGCTGCGCCTCAGCAGCGATTTGCGCCATTTCGCGCGCTACCGGGCGCTCGCGCGGCGTTTTCTCGTGGGCGAGCTGCTGCCGCTCGACACGGCCGAGGACGTCGTGATGGTGCTCGACGAGGCGCTCACCAACGTCGCGCGGCATTCGTACGCCGCAGAGGGCATGCATCTGATCCACGTCCAGATCGACGTGGAGTGCGACCATGAGGGCATCGGCCAGCATCTGTGCATCACGATCGCGGACAAGGGCACGGGCGGCAGCGGGTTTCAGCCCGACAGCCAGCTCGCGAACAACCTCTCGCGGCTGGCGGGCGGCGATCAGACGGGGCTCGGCTTGTTGCTGCTCTTCGAGGTCATGGATCGCGTCGAGTACCGCTCCGTGCCGTCGGGCGAGAATCGTCTGGTGCTGGAGAAGTGGCTGCGGCGCGATCCCTGCGATCTCGAGGCGGTGCCGCGCATGATCGACGAGATCAAGCAGTTGGCGGGGCTCTCCGAAAAGGCTCGTCCGACGCACGCGCTGATCACCGGAGGGAATTGAGGCGCCCGTATCCGCTATACTGGCGGTATGGGCGACCTTTACGAGCAACTCGGCGTGTCGCGTGAGGCGAGCCCGGCGGAAGTGCGCCGGGCCTATCGCCAGCGCGCGCGCGAGGCCCATCCGGACCGCTCGGGCAGCGAGGCGCACATGAAGCGCCTGAACGAGGCCTACGCCGTGCTCGGCGACGCCGAGCGCCGCCGCGCCTACGACGAATCGACGGCGCCGAAGCTGCACCGCGCGCCCCGCCGCCCGCCGCGCGCGCCGGCGCCACGGCCCTTGCCCGTCGAGGCGACGCAGTTCGCCTTCGTGCAGTGGCGCCCGCTGCACCGCCTGTTGTGCCTGGCCCTGGCGGGCGTGCTGGCGGATCCGACGCCCGAGCACGCCGAGCAGGCGCTAAGAACCCTCGAAGCCAGCGCCTCGCGGCTGGCGCGTCTGGACTGGCCGGAGTCGCTCGCCGAGGTCAACACGCACTACGGCCGCGCGCTGCGCGAGGTCTCGGACGCGCTGTGCGACATGAGCGCGGGCGTGGAGGGAATTGAGGCGCTGCGCGAGGGCATGGCGAACCTCTACGAGGCGATCGCCCCTGTGCTTCAGTGAACGATTCGGAAAGCCCACCCATTGCCCTCTCCCCCGTGTATAGACCGGAGACATGGGTGACACCCGTTCGGGGACATGGGTGACACCCTGGGAGACATTAGGACTCTGAGGCTCTGAGGTCAATCGTTTTGACCTTCTGGGCGCAGAAGTACACATCCATTACCCCGTCTTGCTCC
>DATNPP010000183.1:0-2979 GCA_036703175.1 Oscillatoriaceae cyanobacterium | reverse complement strand
CCGCGAGCTGCTCACGATCTGCCCGTTCACCACCAGCAGGCTCGCCGGCTCGTTGCTCTGCCACGAGAAGAACGAGCCGTTGATGGCGGCGATCGCCCCCGCTTCCTTGGCGATCGTGCTGACCGCCGCGCGGCCGAAGCCGCCGCCCGGGCGTTCGGCCATCACGGAGCGGATGTCCACGATGTGCGGATCCACCATCAGCACGTTGATGGCCATGGGGCCGGCCTTGGTGGCGCGGCGCTCGGAATGGTGCCAGACGCCCTCGGTCACGGCCGAATAGCTCACCGCGAACGCGGGCGCGGCGCTGCAAACGAGCGTCAGAGCGGCAACGATAGGGAGGAAGCGTTTGGAAAGCGACATGGCGTTCAAGGGGATTTGTTCCTTGTACCCAGCTCGTCCGCTCGCGCGCGGTCGCCGCGCGAGAGGGCGCGGATCCGTAGTTTCCCGCATTGACATCTCATCCGCGCCCGCCTACCCTGGCTGAGGCCCTCGCGCCCACGGAGTCGCTATGTTCCCATCCAGATTGACGACGGCCCTCGCGCTCGCGCTTCTGCTCGGCGCCTGCGCGCAAAGCGCCTCGACGGACAAACCGCAGTTTCCGCACGCGGCCATCACGCCCGCGCCCGTGGCCGTGCCCGCCTTGAGCCTCGAGAACACGGCCGGCAAGCTGACCAGCCTCGATCAATTCAAAGGCAAGTGGGTCTGGCTATACATGGGCTACACCAGCTGTCCCGACGTGTGCCCGGCCGCGATGAGCTACCTGGCGCACGAGTACAAGCTGCTCAAGAACCCGATATTGGTGCAGGGCGTGTTCGTGTCGGTGGATCCCAAGCGCGATACGCCGAAGAAGCTGGGCGAATGGGCGCACTTCTACGACGCACACTTCGTGGGCCTCACTGGCGACAAGACGACGATCGCGGCGATCGCCAAGCCGCTCGGCTTCGGTTACAGCTTCGATCCGCCGGACAAGACCGGATTTTACGGCGTGGAGCATACGAACCTGGTCTTCGTGCTCGATCCGCAAGGGCGCTACGTGGCGACCTACGTGCCGGGCGACCAACCGGGTATGATGGCGCAGGACTTCAACGCGCTGACCAAGGAGAAAGCCTCGTGACCACCCGTGCGCTCGTTTGCCTCGCTTTGCTCGCCACGCCGGCCGTGGCGATCGCCGCCCCCAAGCCGGCGCCGGCGCCCAAGGTTTTCATCTCGCAGGCCTGGATTCGCCAGCCGCCGCCGGGCATGGACATGGTCGCGGGCTACGCGACGCTGGTGAACAAGACCAAGGCGCCCGTGGTGCTCACGGGCGTGGTCAGCCCGCTTTTCAAGAACGCGATGATGCACGAATCCGTGCGCCACGGCGCCGAGATCAGCATGCAGATGCTCGACAAGGTGACGATCGCGCCCGGCAAGACGTACGAATTCAAGCCCGGCGGCAGCCATTTGATGTTCATGGGCCCGAAGCACGCGCTCAAGCCCGGCGAGCAGGTGCCCTTGGTGTTCCAGTTCAAGGGCTTCGACGCGGCCGCGACGGCGGTCGTGAAGGGTCCTTAAGCCGAGCGCGCCGCCAGAGGGTGCTCTGAGAAGCGCTGCAGCGCGGCGAGTTGGCGCTGCGTCACTTCGGGGCTGAGGGACAAGCGGCGGATCATGTCGCTGTAGCGATCGACTTCCCAGGCGCCGATTTTCGCGAGCGCCGCGTTGTTCGACGGCAGCTTGCTGAAGTCGCGCATGGCGCGTAGCGTGTCCGCCGGCAGCTTGCGGAAGAGCGGCGCTTGCAGCACGTGCTTGAGCAGCAGGCGCATCAGCGGGCCCTTGCCGAAGATGTACGAGTTGTAGAACAAGCGCGGCTGCTCGTAGCCGACCTCGCCCTCGAAGAACGCATCCCAGACGAGCGATCGCCCCTCTTGCGAGCAGCCTTCGAGCAACGCCTTTTGGCCCAACCCTGCGCTCATGGCCGTGTGGCGCGCCTCATCCTCCCAGTGGTCGCGGCTCATGGTGCGAATCAGCGGGTGCACGCCCTCGTCCAGCTTGTTCTGGATGTCGTAGCTCTTGATCCGCATGTTGCCCATCATGCGTAGCGCGTAGAAGCTGCCGGCGACCAGGCTGAAGTGGTGCGTCATGAGCTCGAAGGTCTTGGCCATCAGGGCCGGATTCGAGAAGGAGCGGAAGTAGAGCGGCTGCTCGGTGCTCGAGCGGATGAACTCGCGCATCTCGACGTGCACGGCGTCGCCGCGGCCCGGGAAGTAGTGCTCGAGGATCTTGCGCGACAGGGTCCAGAAGCAGGCGATGTGGTCCATCTCCTCTTCGGCCTCGCGGCGCAGGTAGTCCGCAAGCACGAAGTGGCGCTCGGGAACGCAGACGGAGGCCCAGTTGTCGTAGTAGACCGTGCCCTTCTCGGAGAAGCCCAGGCCCGTGTAGTGAATCACGAACTGCAGGTGATTCAGGGCGAGGCGCTGCTCGCCGTCGAGCAGCTCCCAGACGGGCGTGCCGTAAAAAGGCGTGAGCGGCTCGGGAAAGAACGGCAATTGGCAGGCCGTTTCCATGTCGAAGCGCTGGCTCATGGGGCGCAAGCGCACCTCGGAGGCGTCGGACTTGGCCATCAGCGTGGCGGCGAGCTCGTTGAGATCGGCGAGGTAGCGGCGATCGTCTTCGAAGTTCGACAAATAGTCCTTGGTGGCCTCGATGGCGAGCGGATCACCGTTCAGCACGGCACGGCGCAGCAGATTCGCGGGCATGGGCCCCTCCTTGAAATTCTGCTGAGCGTATACCCGTCAATCGGCCGTCCCGACACGGACGTGCACGTCGCCGTAGCGCGCGAGCAGATCCGAGGGGATCGCGTTCTGCCCCGCGATGCGCGCGTAAAGGTGCGCGGCGGGCGTCCAGGTGCGCGTGCGCTTGGGCGATTTGAAATCGACCGCGAGCAAGCCGAAGCGGCCGCCCTCGATGCCGTTCTGCCACTCGAAGTTGTCCAGCAGGCTCCAC
>DATNPP010000162.1:0-1587 GCA_036703175.1 Oscillatoriaceae cyanobacterium | reverse complement strand
AGCGCCGCCGTGGCGAGCACCGCCTCCAGATTCGCTCCATCCGTCACGAGCAAGCGTGCCGCACGGGCGAAGAGCTCGACGCGCGGCAAGCCGGTGTGGCCGTCTTCGGAGGCCTGGCGCAGCGCTTCGAGCAGGCCCGCGCGCAGGCGCATCTCAGCGTCACGCGCGATGCCGAGGTGCTCGGCAAGCTTGTCCGCCGTCGCGAAGCCGATGCCCCAGACCTCGGCCGCCAATCGATAGGGCTCGGTGCGCACGACCGTCAACGCTTCGTCGCCGTAGGTCTTGTGAATTCGCACGGCATGGCTGCTCGAGAGGCCGTGGCCGTGCAGGAAGGTCATCAGATCCCGCAGATCGGCTTGCGCGCGCCAGGACTCGGCGATCGCCTGCGCGCGGCGCGCGCCGACGCCGCTCACGCGGGCCAATCGTTCAGGCTGCTCGCTGATGACGGTGAGCGTCTCGTTCCCAAAGGCCGCGATGATACGCGCGGCGAGCGCCGGGCCGATGCCCTTGATCACGCCCGAACCGAGGTACTTCTCGAGTCCGTCCAGCGACGAAGGCGCCGAATGGGTCGCGTGTTGCACGCGGAACTGCTCGCCGTGCTTCGGGTGACTCGTCCACTCACCGGTCAGCTCGACCGTCTCGCCGGCGTTGAGCGCCTCGAAGTGGCCGACGGCCGTGATCTCGCCGTCGCCCGTGCGCACGCGCACGACGGTGTAGCCGTTCTGCGGATTGTGGTAGCTCACGCGCTCGACCTGGCCCACCAGCGTCAGCGCGCCCGACCGGGCCGTCATGCAGGCAGTATAGCAGAGTCCCGCGTGACGAAGGCCAAGGCCGCGTCCAGCGCGGCCGGATCGCGATGGCCGTAGCCCAGGCGCAGCGTGCCCGGGTAGCCCAGGCGATTGCCGGGCACGACCAGCACGCCCTCGGCGTACCAGCGCTCGGCGATCGCCTCGTCGTCCGGCATTGGCAGCAGAAAACAGCCCGCCGTCTCGGGCAGCGGCACGTCCATTCCCTGAGCGGCGAGCCAGGCTACAACGCGTCCGCGATTGCGACGCAACAGCGCCTGATTTTGGGCGACGAGTTCGTGACGGCGCGGCCACAGGGCCGTGACCAGGGCCTCGCCTGGTCCGGCGTTCGCGAGCACCGTGTGCTCACGCCAGCGGGTGGCCTGCTCGATCACGTCCTGCGGCCCCACAAGCCAGCCGACGCGCAGACCCGGCAGGGCCCAACTCTTGGAGACCGAGCCGGTGACCAGCGTGCGGGGCAGGCCCGCCGCGGACACGCTCGACGGCCCTCCGATGTCCCGGTACACCTCGTCGACGAGCAGATGGGCGCGCGGCAGCTCGGCCAGGCGGGCGGCGATCGCCGCGAGGGTCGCGTGCGGCGTCACGACGCCGGTCGGATTGTGCGGTGAGTTGAGGATCACGAGGCGCACCCGCGCGTCGAGTAAAGGCTCCAGGCTGTCGAGTCGCCCGTCCCAGGGCGTCACGTCGGCGCCCAACGCCGCGGCCGCCAGGGGCAACTGCGGGTAGATCGGGTGCTGGACGATCGCGCGATCGCCGCTTTCCAGCAGGCTCGCGAGCGCCA
>DATNPP010000074.1:0-1911 GCA_036703175.1 Oscillatoriaceae cyanobacterium | reverse complement strand
GTAGAGCGCATGCGGCGCGCCGTTCGCGTCTTGCCAGGCGAGCGACACCGGACCGCGGAACATGACGGCGGTGCTCGACGGCACCTGGTAGAGCACCTCCTGCGCGGCGCCGGTGCCGCGCACGCCCGTGGGGCGCGAGAGCGTGAGCGTGTAGGTGCGCGAGGTGTCGCTCGGGTTTACAAGCGGCAGCGTCAAATTGTAGCGCACGCCGTAGTCTCCCTGGGCCTGGACGGCCGTGCCCGGGTAGCGCCGAATCAGGTTCGGCGCCTGGTTTTGCTGAGTGCCGAAGCGATTGAGGTACACGCTCGCCAACGGGAAACCGATGCGCTCTCCAGGCGCCGGCAGCGCGATGCGTTCGGGGCCCCCGACGAGCGTGCCGGTCCACTGCGCGCCGACGGCGACGCCGGCCACGCGACCGTATCGGAACACGCCGGGCGGTTTGGGGCCGCCTGGCACGTAGGGCGTGGCCGAGGCCTCGCGCGGCCCGGCCAGTTGGGGGTTACCGAGCGCGGTCTGGTAGTCGCCCAGCGTCGGCGGCTGAAAGCCTTGCGTTCCCCAGCCGGCGAAGAGCGCGACCTCGGACAGGTAGACGGGACCGTCGCTGTGGAGATCCAGCAGGGTGCTCCGGCCGTTCGCGGGCGGCAACGCGGCGATGTCCGTCGGAACGGGAAGATTGTAGACCAGGACCTGGCCGTCGGGCATCACGACCGACGTGTTGGGCACCATGGGGGATTCGCCGTGCAGCAGCTCGGTCGCGACGCGATCGCCCGGTCCCGCGTAGCCGTAGCCGAGCGGATCCGAGATGACGGTCGGCAGCAACCGAAAAGGCGCCTGCGGCTGCGTGAGGTATGACGCGCCGTGCACGAGGCTCAAATGGACGGGCTTCTTGCCGCGGTTGCTCGCGATGAGTCCCAGGTAGAGCAAGTGCGCCCCCTGCGTCGCGTTGCGGGCGATGTGGTGCGAAAAGACCGAGAAGTCGCCCTGGAAGGGCTGGTTCAGAAAGACGCCTTCCTGCCCGGGAGCCGGCGGCAGCGTCGACAGCAGCACGCCCGGCGTCGTGACGACCTCGGGGCTGTTGCTGTTGAACACCAGCGTGCCGTCGAGGCCGCCCGGAAGCGGATAGACCTGCTCGCGCAACGCGAGCACCGTGGGCGACGGCTTGAGGATGAAGAACGAGCAGGCCGAGAGCAGACTGATGCCCGTGGCCATGAGGCCGGCCTTGAGCAATGCATGCGCCATGAGGTCCCCTTTCTGCCAGGGGCCTCAGGGTAGCACAACGCGCGAGCAGGCGTTAAGCGCCTTGCCCTCCGTGCGGCCGGTAACCGACTAGAAGTGGCCCAACACCCCGAACTTGTAGGCGCCCGCGGCGCCGAGCGCCGCGACGAGCACCAGCAGACTGAGCAAGCTCGCCGCCAGCTGCCAGCGGCTGTTGGTGCGCAGGCGATCCAGGAACCAGGCGTTCTTGTTCTGCGCCTCCATGTCCAGAATCAATCGGCCGCTCATGCTCTCGAGCATCCGCATCACCAGCTCGTGGCGACTGCGGCTCTCTTCGTGCAGCTGGCTCAGCTCGTGGCGCAGCGCCCGCACGTCGTCTCCCGTGCCGCTCAAGCGCTCGGCGAGCTCGCGCTGCCCCCCCGTGACCATTTCGGGCACCCGCTCGGCGACCACTTCTTCGATCACCTGCCGGACGTTCGCCGACAGGCGCTTCTCGCTCTCGAGCACGCCTTGAAACAGGCTCTCTTCCGCGCGTCCCACGCGATCGATCGCCGTGCCGAGGCGTTCTTCGAAGCCGGCCACGGCGCGCTCGACGGCCCGCAGGGTATCGCGCCCTTCGTCGGCCGAATCGGCGGCGCGGGCCACGCGATCGTCCAGGGCCTGCACGCGCTTTTCCATGCGGCCGATGTCGTCCCG
>DATNPP010000055.1:0-2284 GCA_036703175.1 Oscillatoriaceae cyanobacterium | reverse complement strand
CGCCAACTACGTGCGCGCCTGGATCATGTGGGCGCAGCTGCGCAAGTATCTGCGCCGCGAGTTCGGCGAGGAGTGGTACAACTCGCGCGCGGCGGGAGACTTCCTCAAGCGCATCTGGAGCCTCGGCCAGAGCCTGCCCGGCGAACTGCTCGTCCGCCAGTTCGGCTACGACGGGCTGGACATCGGCCCGCTCAAGGAAGAGCTCTTCTCCGTGCTCGGCACGCCGGCGAGCGCCACGCGCGAGGCGTAGCCGCTAGGGCGTCGATTTGCTCGGGCCGGACGGGAACGCCCAGTAGCTTCCCACCGGCCCCGTCTTCAGCGGCAGCACCTGCAGCGGCTGGTACACGCCCTTGCTCGTGCGCAGATACAGATGTTGATAGGCGGGCGGCTTCGCGCCGAAGTGCGGGCCGCCGCCACCGCCCAGCTCGACGCGCGGCGCGTAGATCAAATAGCCCTCGTCCGTGACGCCCACGGCGGCCACGTTGGTGTCCGCGATCTTGACGAGCTGGCCGGCCGGGTGCAGCCGTTCACCGCGGTAGGTGACCTGCTTGGCCGGATGGTGGGCGTCGTACATGCCGACCTTGTAGTCGGGACGCCCATACCAGGCCATCATTCCCACGAGGCCGAACACGAGCACCGCGATCAGCGCGATCGGCAGCCCGATCATCCAGCGCATCACCTGTCGATCCTGCTCCTTGAGCACTTCGGGTTCCGGCATGATCACTCACCTCCCGCCTTTGGTCGGCGTCGCCTTGACGATGGGCTGGAAGCGCCCGTTCGTGGCCTCGAGGAACAAGGTGCCGGGCGGCAAACCCGGCGCCATCGCCTGGCCGCCGCCGCCGCCGACCGGATAGTTCGGCGGCGCCATCGCCTTCTCGTTGGCCTGATGGACGATCACGTAGCCTTCCGATGTCTGGCCGACCACGACCAGCTTCTTGCCCGTGAGCTTGACGGCCGGCCCGGAGGGCACGTAGGCGATCGCCGAGCCGGCGCCCGCCTGCGCCATCACTTGCTTGGCCGGTTGGGCCGGATCGTAGAGGCGCGTGTGCGCCGGCATTTGCGCGAGCTTCTGATGGGCCGGAAGCTGCGATCTTGGCGTCAGGAACACCCGCGAGCCGAAGACCAGAATGCCGAGCACCACGACGACGGCCAACACGCTCCAGCCCAGAATTCGCGGCGAAACCCGCTCGTTTTCGCGACGTTCCGGCATACGCCCCTCCTTCTCGAATCCCCGCTTCCATTCTAGGAGGCGGCGACCCGAAAAACCTAGGAGCAAGCGGGGGGTGAAAAATCGGCCGAGGGTTTATAATGGCGGGCGTTCAGAAAGGAATGCCATGCGCATCATCGCCATGTGCGGCAAGGGGGGCGTCGGCAAGAGCACGCTCGCCGCCTCGCTCGCGCTTCGCGCCGCCGCCCTCGGGCAACGGACGTTGCTCTTCTCGGTCGACCCGGCGCACAGCCTCGGGACGATGCTGGGACAGCCGCTCGGCCACGAGCCCGCGGCGATTTGCGATCGCCTCTGGGCCGCCGAGCTCGAAAGCGCGCAATCGCTCGAGCACGACTGGGCCGATCTGCGCGCCTACGTGCAATCCCTGCTCGAAAGCCAGGGCTACGAAGGCCGCCTGGGTGCCGAGCTCACGCGCTGGCCGGGCGTCGACGAGTTCGCCGCGTTGCTGCGCCTCAAGCAGTTCTACGACTCCGGCCAGTTCGACACGCTGATTCTGGACAACGCGCCGACGGCGTTCGCCATGCGCCTGCTGGGCCTGCCGCCGATCTTCGCCTGGTACGCGAAGCAGGCCGTGAAGCTCTACGAGCGCCACGGCGCCCAGCTGTTGCTGATGGCCCCGATGCTGGGCGGCAGCCTGCCGTTGCCCGGCACGCCGCTGATTCAGCGCGCGCTGTCGCTGATCGAGCAGCTGCGCGGCTTGCCGGCGATTTTGCAGGATCCCGCGATTACTAGTTTGCGGCTCGTGCTCACGCCGGATCGGCTGGCCCTCGACGAGGCGCGCCGCGCGTACCAGCACTGGACGCTCGACGGCCTCAACGTGGATGCCGTGCTTTTGAATCGCACGTTGCCTGCCTCGCTGACCGATCCCTTCTTCGCCTCACGGCGGACGAGCGAGGCGGCGATTCGCGGCGAAGCCGGCACGCTCTTCGACTTGGCAGTGCGCGAGGTGCCGCTGACGGCCGAGGAGCCCATCGGGCTCGAGGCGCTCGAGCGCTTCGCGGCGGCCGCCTGGCCTGATTCGAACCCGACCGCCCCACTGAGCGACGATCGCGCGAT
>DATNPP010000044.1:0-3327 GCA_036703175.1 Oscillatoriaceae cyanobacterium | reverse complement strand
GGGGACGAGGCGATCGCCTCGTCCCCTCCAAGACTCACTCCACTTGAATCTGAACCTTGCGAGCCGTCTCCGTTTGCCGGTGATGCACCAACGGCGCGCGGATGGTCAACAAGCCATTCTTGAAAGTGGCCTTCGCCTCGTCCTCCTTGATCGGCTCGGGCAGGGCGATCACGCGATCGAACCGCCCGAACACGCGCTCGCTGCGGTAGTAGTTGTCCTGTTTGACCTCCTGCTCGGACTTGTTCTCGCCGTACAAATGAATCGCGTCCTCGTTGACTTCGACCGTCACCTCCTCGGGCTTCATGCCGGGCAATTCGGCGTTCACCACGACCTCGTCGTCCGTGGCGAACACCTCCACGTTCGGCAGAAAGCCCTGACCGCCCTCGAGGCCGCGCCCGAGGAAGCGCCCCATGAGGCTCTCCATCTGGCGTCGCATCGACTCGATGTCGTTCGCCGGCTCCCAACGCTTCATGGCCATTTTGAGCTCTCCTTGTGTCTAGCCGCGGGCCGCTATTCGCCCGCGGCGGGGGTCGTCTCCGCACGGCCTTCCGCGGCCTCCGAGGGGCGCTCCTCGCGGAAGAACGTGAACTTGCCGTCGGCGTAATCGACGCGAATCACGTCGCCCGGCCGGAACTCCTCTTCCAGCAGCAGGTGGCTGATGCGCGTCTCGATCTCACGCTGAATCGCGCGGCGCAACGGACGCGCGCCGTAGGTCGGCTCGAAGCCGATCTCGGCGAGCGCCTGCTTCGCGCCGTCGCTGAATTGCAGCGCCAGGCCCTGCGCCGCGACCTTGCGATTGGTGCTTTCCAGCATCAGATCGACGATGCGCAGAATCTCGTCTTGCGTGAGCGGGTGGAACACCACGGTCTCATCGACGCGATTGAGGAACTCGGGCCGGAACCCTAGCTTGAGCGCCTCCATGGCCGCCGTCTTGATCGTGTCCCAATCGCGGCCCTGCTCCTCCAGCTCGAAGATGCGATGCGCGCCCACGTTGCTGGTCATGATCACGACCGTGTTCTTGAAGTCGACCGTGCGCCCCTTGGAATCCGTGAGGCGCCCGTCGTCGAGAATCTGCAGCAGGATGTTGAACACGTCCGGATGCGCCTTCTCGATCTCGTCGAACAGCAGCACCGAGTACGGCTTGCGCCGCACGGCCTCGGTCAGCTGGCCGGCCTCTTCGTAGCCCACGTAGCCCGGAGGCGCGCCGACCAGGCGCGACACCGTATGCTTCTCCATGTACTCGGACATGTCGAAGCGCAACAGGGCGTGTTCGTCGTTGAAGAGGTACTCGGCCAGGGCCTTGGCGAGCTCGGTCTTGCCCACGCCCGTCGGGCCCAAAAAGATGAAGCTGCCGATCGGCCGGTTCGGATCTTTCATGCCGGTGCGGCTGCGGCGCACGGCCTCGGAGACCGCGGTGATCGCGTCCTCCTGGCCGATCACGCGGCCATGCAGGTGCTGCTCCATTTCAAGCAGCCGCTTGCGCTCCTCGGTGACCATCTTCTCGGCCGGAATGCCCGTCCACTCGGACACCACGTGCGCGATGTCCTCGACGCCGACGCAAGGCTCGATCTTGCCGGCCGCACAGTGCCAGGCCTCGTGCTCGTCGGCCATCTGCTTCTGCATCTGCTCGAGGCGCTCCTTGAGATCGCGCGCCTGGTCGTAATCCTCGGCCTTGATGGCGGCCTCTTTCGCGAGCGTCAGCTTCTCGATCTCGTCGGCGATCGCCTGCATGCGCTTGGGTTCCTTGCGCGCGCCCAGGTGTTTCATCGCGGCGGCCTCATCCAGGAGATCGATCGCCTTGTCCGGCAGATAGCGATCCGCCACGTACTTGTCCGAGAGCTCGACCGCGGCCACCACGGCCTCGTCTTGAATCTTGACCGAGTGGTGGGCCTCGTAGAGGTCACGCAACCCGCGCAGAATCTCGATCGATTGCTCGACGGTCGGCTCCTCGACCATCACGGGCTGGAAGCGCCGCTCGAGCGCGGCGTCTTTTTCGATGTGCTTGCGGTACTCGTCGAGGGTCGTCGCGCCGACGGCCTGCATCTCGCCGCGCGACAGGGCCGGCTTGAGCATGTTGGCGGCGTCAATCGCCCCCTCGGCCGCGCCGGCGCCGAGGATCGTGTGCAGCTCGTCGATGAACAGGATGATCCGGCCTTGCCCGGAGCGAATCTCGTCCATGAGGCCCTTGAGGCGCTCCTCGAACTCGCCGCGGTACTTGGTGCCCGCGACCATGCCGCCGAGATCCAGCGCGAGCACGTGCTTGTTCTTGAGCATCTCGGGCACGTCGCCCGCGACGATGCGCTGGGCCAATCCCTCGGCGATCGCCGTCTTGCCCACGCCCGGCTCGCCGATGAGCACGGGATTGTTTTTGGTGCGGCGCGAGAGAATGCGAATCACGCGCTCAATCTCCTCCTCGCGACCGACGACCGGGTCCAGCTTGCCGGCCTTGGCGAGCTCGTTCAAATCACGCGTGAACTTGGCGAGGTTCTTGCCGCCCACGGCCTGCTTGCCCTGCGCCGGCTCCTGCATCGCCGAGGTGATCGGCTCTTCCATGGCACCCGCGCGTCGCGGCAGGCCCGTCTGCAAAATCCGCCCCGCCAGGCTCTCGCCCTCGGTCAACAAGCCCGCGAGCAGATAATCCGGCGTGATCGTGGGGGCGCCGTGCGCGAAACCCGAGTCCGCCGCCAACTGGAGCGCCTTTTTCAGACGCGGCGACAGCGTGACGCGTTCGGGGCGCTCGCCCTCGTTCTCTTCCGGAATGGCCTGCTCGAGGCGCTCGATCGCCGACTCCACGTCCAATCCGAGCTGCTCGGCCATCGGGCGGCCGGTTTCCTCGTCCTCGAGAAACGCCAGCAGCAGATGCTCGGGGCTCACCTCGCGCTGGCCCACCTCGGCCACGTCCGCCGCCGCGGACTCGAGAATGCGCCGCGAGTCCGGCGAGAGGCGATCGAGAATGTTGGTGCGCCCGAACGAGCGCATGCGCGGGCCGAAAACGCTCTCGATGAGGTTGTCGAGGCCCATCTCCCCGAAGCCGAGCGCGCCGAAGCCCGAGCCCAGCCCCTGTTCTTCCTGGAAGTGCTCGGCGCAGTGCGCGCACAGATCGACCTGCTTTCGGCGACCGTTCACCGTCTGGGTGTAGTGAAACGACGCCGGGCGCTCGTGGCAATTGGAACACAGCATCCGAGACCCCTCCTTTAAGTTTTATGAAGCCACCTCATTTTAGATAAGATCGACGTTGGCCGTAAACCGACGCCCGGACCCCAAGAGGCCGCCGGCCCGCATTCGAAACGGCCCGCCGAGCCATCACTGCAGACGAGCATCTTCGAA
>DATNPP010000043.1:0-11609 GCA_036703175.1 Oscillatoriaceae cyanobacterium | reverse complement strand
GGGGACGAGGCGATCGCCTCGTCCCCTTTCTAAAACGCCACTTTGAGGCCAACCTCGGGCCGGAAGAGCATCGGGTAGCTCAAGCTGAAGCTGCCCGTCAGGCCGACGTTCGGATAGAACATCCAATCGGCGCCCACGCCGACGTTCAGGCCTGGCGCGTTGTAGCCGCTGCTGAGCGTGTTCGTCACGTAACTCACGGCGGTGGTCACGAAGGGCGAGAAGCGCGCTCGAGGAAAGGGGTAGTAGCGCAGGCCGAGTTGCGTGACGGTGAATTGGTTGGCCGGGGAAAGCGAGGCACTGAGCGGCGCGTAGCTGAGAAACGGCTCGAGACGGTCGTCCAGCAGCGGCAAGCGATACCCGACCTGGAACTCGTAAAAGGGCATCAGGAAGTTGAGGCCTCCGTCGAGTTGCAGCGAGAAGCGCTTGGGGGCCTCCGCCGGCGCATCGGGGGCCGCATAAGCGATCGAGGGAATGCTTACGAGCGCGAGGGCCAACAGGGTAGCGAAGCGGGAAGACATCGTGGAATCCTTTCTGGAAGGGGAACGACTCTACTCTCGCATGCCCGATGACCCATGAGCGTGAGCGCTGTGACAGTTCCTCAAGTGTCCGAGCGCCCGGCCTTTCTTGACGTTGGGGCCTCTCCGGGGTATTTTGGAGGACTGCGAGCCCGTTGTTGGAGCCCCCATGCCCACCCCGTTGCAAACCGAAATTCAGCGCCGTCGGACCTTCGCGATCATCTCGCACCCCGACGCCGGCAAAACGACCCTCACCGAGAAGCTGCTGCTGTACGGCGGGGCGATTCACACCGCCGGCGCCGTCAAGGCGAGCAAGGCGGCGCGCCATGCCACCTCGGACTGGATGGAGATGGAGAAGCAGCGCGGCATCTCGGTGACCACCTCGGTCATGCAGTTTCCGTACCATGGCTTCGACCTGAACCTGCTCGACACCCCGGGCCACCAGGACTTCTCCGAAGACACCTACCGCACGCTCGCAGCCGTGGACTCGGCCGTCATGTTGATCGACTGCGTCAAGGGCGTCGAGGCGCAGACCAAGAAGCTCTTCACCGTCTGCCGCATGCGGGGCATTCCGATCTTCACCTTCATCAACAAGCTGGACCGTGAAGGCCGTGAGCCGCTCGAGTTGATTGAAGAGATCGAGAGTGTGCTCGGCATTCGCCTGTGCCCGATGAACTGGCCGATCGGCATCGGTAAGGGCTTCAAGGGCATTTACGAGCGCGGTACGCAGGAAGTGGTGCTGTTCGAGGACACCAAGCACGGCACCAAGGAAGGCACCTCGCGTCGATTGAAGCTGGACAATCCGACGCTCGAGAGTGAGCTTGGCCCGGATTTGCTCGCCAAGCTGCATGAGGAGATCGAGATGATCGACGTGGCGGGCGATCCCTTCGACGCCGTGCGCGTCGCCGAGGGGCAGCTCAGCCCGATGTACTTCGGCAGCGCCATGAACAACTTCGGCGTCGAGCCGTTTCTCGATTCGTTCGTCGAGCTCGCGCCGACACCGGGGCCCAAGCCCACCAGCGAGGGCGATCGCCAGCCCGACGACGAGCGCTTCAGCGGCTTCATCTTCAAGATTCAGGCCAACATGAACAAGGGCCACCGCGATTGCATCGCCTTCATGCGCGTCGTGTCCGGCCGGTTCTCGCGCGGCATGAGCGCCAGATTGGTGCGCCTCAATCGCGAGGTGCGCCTGGGCAACGCCGTGCAGTTCATGGCGCAGGACCGCGCCATGGTCGAAGATGCCTTTCCCGGCGACGTGGTCGGCCTCTACGATCCGGGCCTGTTCCGCATCGGCGACACGCTCACGGAGGGCGCGAACTTCCAGTTCCACGGCATTCCGCGCTTCACGCCGGAGCTGTTCGCGACGATTCAGCTGCGCGACCCCTCGAAGCGCAAGCAGTTCAAGAAGGGGCTGGACCAGCTGATCGAAGAAGGCGCCGTGCAGCTCTTCTTCCGCCCGTCGATCGGGGAACAGGAGCCGATTCTGGGGGCCATCGGCCAGCTGCAGTTCGAGGTGTTCCAGTCGCGTCTGAAGTCCGAGTACGGCGTCGATGTACGTTTCGACGTGCTACCGTTCGAGATCGGCCGCTGGGTGATCGGCGAGAACGCGGACTTCAAGGCCCTGGAGCGCTACGGCGACAACATGGTCGTCGAGGACCGCGACGGGCGTTTGATGCTGCTGTTCCGCAACAGCCTCGCGCTGCGCTGGGAGGCCGAGCGGCATCCGAACCTGCGCTTCGTCGAGAACCTGGACGACGCGATCGCCGGCCCACGGATGCCGGTATAAAGTCCCCTCCCCCTGGTGAGGGAGAGGGACGCCGAAGCCCTGTTCAGGGGCTGAGGCTGGGTGGGGGAGTCTCTTAGCGGACCGCCGAGAGACTCCCCCACCCCGTTTTCGCCCCTGGACGGGGCTCCAAACATCCCTCCCCCTCGCCAGGGGGAGGGGGCGCGCCTGTTACTGGCTGGCGCGCGGCTGGGTCAGCGTCTTGAGCACGCCTTCGAGGTCGCGCTCGCGTGCCAACAGGATCACGTTGGCGCCGCCTTGCAGCACCATCGTCGGGCTCGTGGCGGCGAAACCGCCGTCCGGAGTCTCAGCCGCGATCAGCTGGACTCCGGGGGGCAGCACGGCCTGCGAGGCCGGCTCGCCGGCGAGGTGGGATTCGGGCGGAATCGCCACCTCGAAGATCGTCACGTCGCTGTGACTCTCAGGCAGCAGATGACGGCCCACGTGCATCAGGGCCTTGATCTCGGGATACTCGACTTGCAGCATCAGCTGGTCCACGACAGGATCCACCGAGTGGGCGATCGCCGTGGCGCCGGCGAGGCGATAGGCCTGCTCGAAGTCCGGCTCGCGCAGCCGCACGAGGCGCCTCGGCACGCCGTAGCTCTTCGCGAGCAGGATGAAAGCCAGATTGGCGGCGTCGTCGCGCATAATGCCCACGGCGATGTCGGCGCGTCGCAATCCGGCCGCGTCCAGCGTCTTCGTGTTCGTGGCCGAGCCCTGGTGGACCATCGTGCCGATCTCGGTCTGGGCGTATTCGCAGACCGCCGCGGCCGGGTCGATCACCATCACGTCGTGACGGTGCGCCACGAGACGCTCCGCCAGCGTGAGCCCCATCAATCCGCCGCCCGCGATCACGATGTACATCGCGCCCTCCTCCGGCGTTGGTTACCCGCTAGTGGTGATGATGGTCGTGATCGTGGTCGTGGTCGTCATGATCGTGATGGTGATGCGCGCCCTGCACCAGCGCCAGGTTGCAGTCCGGCGTGTCGGGGGAGCAGTGTTCGGCTTCGGCCTGAATCGTCGTGTGCGTGATGTGGTAGCGGTCGTTCAGCAGCGTGTTGCACTGGCCGATGATGCTCATGCTCGAACTGACGTGCTGGTCTTCGATGACCAGATGGCACGACAGGCTCGGAATGCCGCTCGCGATGCTCCAGACGTGCAAATCGTGCAGGTCGCGCACGCCCTCGATGTCGCGAATGTCGCGCACCAGCGCCGCGAGGTCCAGGTTCTTCGGCGCGCCTTCCATCAGGATCGACACGCTCTCGTCGAGCACCTGCCAGGCGCCGTAGGCGATGAACACGGCGATCGCCACCGACAGCAGCGGATCCACCAGCTGCCAGCCGGTAAAGGCGATCACGATCGCGCCGAGAATGACGCCGGCCGAAGCCGCCGCGTCGCCCATGACGTGCAGAAAGGCGCTGCGCACGTTCAGATTGTCATGGGACTCGTCCTTCAATCCGAAGCCGATGAACAGGTTGAGGCACAGGCCGACCGCCGCCGAGGCGATCATGATCGTGCTGTGCACCGCCTGCAGGTGGAAGAAGCGTTGATAGGCCTCCCAGGCGATGTAGAAGGCAATCAGGATCAAGGCGACCGCGTTGGCCGCCGCGGCGAGAATGCCCGTGCGATGGTAGCCGAAGGTGCGTTGGGCGCTCGCGGGGCGTCCGGCTTGAACCGTCGCGTACCAGGACAGGCCCAACGCCGCGATGTCCGTCACGACGTGGCCGGCGTCCGCCCACAGCGCCAAGCTGTGCGAGAACCAGCCGCCGACGAGCAGCACGACGAGAATCAGAAAGGTGAGCGCGAACGCGACGCCGAGTTTGCGGCCGGTCACGTGGTGCGCATGGCCATGTCCCATGGTTCTACTCTAGCGCCTCCCACCGTCAAAAGAAAGGGTTGCGGGGCTCAGCCGAGCGCGACGGCCGATTGTAGTCCTTCGGCGCGCTCGAGCAGAAACGCCTGAAAGCGCTTCACACGCTCGGGCAGATAGCGTGTCTGTTGCACCACCAGCCAGAGCTGGCGCTGAATCGAGAGCCCTTCCACGTTCACCACGCGCAAAAGGCCTGACGCCAGCTCCTTGCGAACCGCGAGCGTCGAAATCCAGCCGCAGCCGAGGCCGGCCATGGCCGCTTGTTTGATGGCCTCGGTGTTGCCGAATTCGAGCGTCACGCGCAGGCGCTCGATGTCGACGCCCGCATCGCTCATGCGGCTCCAGATCAGTTGGCGCGTGCGGCTGGTGGGCTGGCGCATGATGATCGGCAGGTCGTAGAGCTCGTCCACCGAGATGGTTGCGCCGGGATTCTGACCGGATACGGCGAGTTTCGCGGGCGGTGCGACGAGCACCAGCTCGTCGCGAAGAAACGGCACCCGCGTGAGATGGCGCAGCCGACTTTCGTTGGGGCTTTCCTCGAGCAGCGCGAGGTCCAGCTCGCCATGCGAGAGCATCTCGACCACTTCGCTGGTCTCGGCGACCTTGAGCGAGATCACGACGTCCGGATACTCGCGTTGAAAATCACCCAGCAACTGCGGCAGCAGATAGATGCCGACCGTGTTGCCGGAGCCCACGAGCAGCTTGCCGTATGTGCGGCCGCCCAGTTCGGACAGCAGGCTGCGCGCCTCGTCGACCTGGCTGAGGATGTGGCGGGCGTAGGGCCGCAAACGCTCCCCGCCCACCGACAACTGAACCTGGCGGCCACGGCGTTCGAACAGCGGCACGCCGAAGAAGTTCTCGAGCTCCTTGATCTGCTGGCTGACCGCAGGTTGGGTCAGGTGCAGAATCTCGGCGGCGCGCGTGAAGTTCAGCTCGTCCGCGGCGATGACGAAGGTCTTCAGCTGATCGATGTTCAAGGGGCCGTCTTTTCTATTCGTTGGTCTCGTCGGCTTTGGGCAGAGATTCGAGGACGCGCGAGAAATCGCCCAGCGTCGCGATCTTCTGCGCAGGCGGCGTGGTCGGGGGCGCTGCCGGCTGGGGGGCGAGAGGGTTCGTTTGGGGCTTTTTCTCCGGCATGGCTTCTCCTCGACGTGGCTGTCAATATCATACCCTTCCCGCGTGTCGCACGGGAGGGCCGGGTTCAGGTCGGCTCGCCGCTGAGATAGGCGACGAGGGGCTCTTGTAACCGCGTGAGGCCCTTGTAGACGAGCGATTCGGGCTTCATGGTCCGAAGCGCCTTCGCCAGCGCCTCGCGCTCGTCCGGATTCGTTGCGACCTCGGCCACGGGGCGGAAGTAGGTGCGAATCAGAAAAAGTGCCCCCGCCTGCCCCGGAAATCCTTTGAGCGCCTGGCGCTCGATGCGCATGTACGTGCCTGCGCCGACCGATGCGGCGCTGTAATCCTCCAGGCGGCCGGCGGAGGCGTCCAGGTCGTCGGGGTGCCGGTTGAGCACGCGGTCCGTTCTGATGTCCCAGGCGAAGCGCTCCCAGGGACCCCTGAAGATCATCGTTTCAATCAGGCTCGGCGCCGCTTTGAGCAGGGGTTCGATGGCGGCGACCGGTCTGTGCACCTCGACGAAGGCGCGTCCGATCTTCTCGGCGGGGCTCCAGTGATTCGGAAAGCTCAGGTGGAGCGCAGCGAGCCACTCGCGGCGGGTCTCGGGCTCGATCGCGTCGACAGCCCAGTCCTCCTGGGTCTGCAGCGCGAGAAAGTCGAAGAGGGCGGCGCCTTCGAGGTCGAACTCGCGGTAGAGGCGATCGCCCCCTGGCAGCAGTGCGCGGCCGTGGCGGACCTGGGCGACGCGCAGAGCGTCGAAATCCAAGCGTGCCGAGAGGCCTATCAGGTGGTTGACGAAGCGATCGCCCTCGACGCCGAAGTAGTCGGGGTAATGGGCGGCGAGCGATTCACAGGCATAGCGGGTGACCGCGCGGTGCAGATCGTCCGAGAAATCATGCGTGAGGAAATACTTGGCCGGATTCTCGCGGCGCGAGGCGGCCTTGGCCTCCAGATAGTCGAGGTAGTTCACGTCGATCTGGAACGGCGATTGGGCGCCCAAGGGCTTCAGTCCCGCCGAGACGTCATAGCGCCCATGCGAGGGCGGAAAGTAATCCGGAGGCGCGGGAAGCTGGATCGTATCGAGCATGCGGCCATTATACCCTCGCGGAGCCTCGCATCGCCGTAGACAGGCCAGGTGGGGTGTGCTAGGATAGTTCCGCTTGGCCCATCCGGGCCAACGCGCCCCCATGGTCTAGAGGCCTAGGACACCACCCTTTCACGGTGGTAACACGGGTTCGAATCCCGTTGGGGGTACTAGCATGCAAGGGCCCGCCAGGAAAGTAGGCGGGCCCTTCGTCTTAGGGACGCACTGCTTGATGCCTTTCCAAATTAACGATCGAACGCGCGGCAATCCGGCAACGCAAGGCTTGACAGACCTGATTAGCCCGTTTTAACCTGGGCTTATCCTCGTTAGGCGAGGCGTCTGGAGAAGATACAGGCCACTGCCCGGAAAGGTCGAAAGACCCCAATGGGTAGACCAGGTTCCGCCGAATTAAGGCGATACCTAAGGTGGCTAGGGCGATGCCCTTCACGCTCTCCAGTGCCGAAGCTCCACGAAAGGGGAAGGCTGGGGTGCGCGTCACCCCGGCAAAGAACACTGTGTTCGTTCCCCACGCCTACGAGGTCGTGGGGCTTTTGGTTTGTAGAAAGGAGGTGAGGATCGATGGACGGTAGTTCTAGCCCGAGTAGTTGTCGCAGAAATTCCGGAGGACCATTCCGTGTGCCATTTTTCGCTCGATACGACGGCCGTCTTGCTGTCGATCCTCGCTTCGCTCGCCCTCTATCCCCTTGATGCGCTCGCGCGCCTGAAGAAGTAGAGGCGCGCATGTTTCGCAATCAAGTCAGCCTGCGCGTCCCGCTGCGCAAGTTCCCGCTCGTGGACATCTCGGTGTTTCTGGGCGTCCTGCTTCTGCTATTCGTCGTTGTGCGCCTGGGCGAAGGCATGGCCGTGCCATTCAGCGAATCGCATCAGCCCCCGCTCAACCTCGGCCTCACGGCCTTGCCCTACTACGCGGGGCGCTCACTGCTCCGCATGTTCATCGCCCTCGCCGCCTCGATCGTGTTCACGCTGGTCTATGGCTATGCGGCGGCCTACAACCGCTACGCGCGTATCGTACTACTCCCGTTGCTGGACATTCTTCAGTCTGTCCCGGTGCTGGGCTTCTTGTCCGTCACGGTGGTCGGCTTCATGGCGATGTTCCCGGGCAGCCTGCTCGGCCTCGAACTGGCCTCGATCTTTGCGATCTTCACCGCGATGGCCTGGAACATGACTTTCAGCTTCTATTACTCGCTGGTGTCGGTGCCCAAGGACCTCAAAGAGGCGAGCGCCATTTACGGCCTCGGACCCTGGCAGCGCTTCGTGGAGTGCGAAGTGCCCTTCTCGATGATCGGTCTCGTCTGGAACGGCATGATGAGTTTCGGCGGCGCCTGGTTCTTCCTCGCGGCCTCCGAGGCCATCACGGTCCTCAACAAGAACATCCGCTTGCCGGGCATTGGGTCGTACATGGCGACGGCCATCGACAAGGGGGATCTGCCCGCCATCTGGGCGGCGATCGCCACCATGATCGTGATGATTCTTCTCGTTGACGCCCTTTTCTGGCGTCCTGTCGTCGCCTGGTCGCAGAAGTTCAAGTTCGAGCAGACAGAGGCGACCGAGGCGCCGCGCTCGCGCCTGTTGACGCTCTTGCAACGCTCCGCGGTTCTGGCGGCGATTCACAACCGCTTGGTCGCACCGCTTTTCGAGCGGCTCAATCTGGTCGTGATTCGCTTCTCGCGCCAAACGGCGGAAGGCACGCCTGGAGGCCGGGCCTGGCATTGGGTCTGGCGCGGCGTCGGGTTGCTGGTGGCGGCTTGGCTTCTTTTCGCTTTGGCACGCGACGGCGGCACAGCCATCCACGTGCTCAAGGCGATCAACCCGCCACTTCTTCAAGAGGCTTTCCTGGACGGCCTTTACACGATGTTGCGCGTCGTTGCGGTCGTCGCCGTTTCGACGCTCGTCTGGGCGCCCATCGGTGTCTGGATCGGCATGAATCCGCGCATCGCTCGCATCGCTCAGCCGCTCGTCCAGATCGCTGCCTCCTTCCCGGCCACGATGGCCTTTCCGTTGGTCACAGTGATCTTCTTGCGATTTCACATCAGCCTGGACTGGGGCGGCATGCTGCTTATGGGATTGGGAACCCAATGGTACATCCTCTTCAACGTGATAGCTGGCGCGATGGCGATCCCTACGGACCTGCGCGAGGCCACGGCCGTGTTCGGTGTGAGAGGCTGGCTGCGCTGGCTGCGGCTCATCATTCCCGGCATTTTCCCTTACTGGGTGACCGGCGGCGTGACGGCCGCGGGCGGAGCCTGGAACGCGAGTATCGTCGCCGAGATCGTCTCGTGGAAGGATCAGACGCTCGTCGCGCACGGCCTCGGCGCCTTCATCGCGCAGGCCACCACCGTCGGCAACTGGGGCGCGATCGCCCTCGGCATCGCCGTGATGTGCGTCTTCGTGGTCGGCTTCAATCGCCTGCTTTGGCGCCCGCTCTATGCCCTCGCCGAGCGCAAGTACCGACTGGATATTTAAGGAGCATCCGATGACTTCCAACACCTCTACCCGCGACGTGCTCCTTGAAGCCCGCGACGTGTCTCAAGCCTTTCAGCACCCCGAAGGCCACCAGATTCCCATCTTCGACCACATCAACCTCACGATCCAGACGGGACAGGTCGTCGCACTGCTGGGCCCTTCGGGTTCCGGCAAGTCCACCCTGCTGCGCGTGCTCACCGGGCTCGCGAAGCCGACGCGCGGCGAGGTCCTCTACCACGGCGTGCCGCTGCGCGGCATCAATCCGGGTGCGGCGATCGTCTTTCAGAGCTTCGCGTTGTTTCCGTGGCTCACGGTGCTCGAAAACGTCGAGATTGGTCTGGAAGCCAAGGGCATGAGCAGCGCCGAGCGTCGGGAGCGCGCCCTTAAGGCGATCGATACCATTGGCCTCGACGGCTTCGAGAGTGCGTATCCCAAGGAGCTTTCGGGTGGCATGCGCCAGCGCGTGGGCTTCGCGCGCGCCCTGGTCGTCGAGCCAGAGTTGCTTTGTCTGGACGAGCCTTTCAGCGCGCTCGACGTCTTGACCGCGGAGAACCTCAGGAGCGAGCTGATGGAGTTGTGGACCCAAAAGCAGATCCCTATCAAGGCGATTCTCATCGTCACCCACGGCATCGAGGAGGCGGTGACGCTGGCCGACCGGGCGATCATTCTCGGCAAGGACCCAGGCCGCATTCGGGCCGACATTCCGATCCGCTTGCCGCATCCCCGTCACCGCGACGATCCGGCCTTTCAGACCCTGGTGGACGAGATCTACACCATCATGACCAACCCCAAGCGCGACCTCGGCGTGCTGCCGCCCGCGCCGGGCACGGCGCCGCTGCCCGTCGAGCGCGCGAAGGAGTATCAGGCGCTGCCGCATGCCAAGCCCGGCGCGATCGGCGGGTTGATGGACTTGCTCGAAGACCGCGGCGGGGAAGAGGACCTCTACAAGCTCGGGCAGGATTTGAAACTCGACGTGGACGACTTGCTGCCGATCACCGAGGCGGCCGAGGTGCTGGGGCTCGCGACCGTGCATCAAGGCGACATCAGCCTGACGCAGGCGGGGGCGGATTTCGCCAACGCGGACATTCTTCAGAGCAAGGACATCTTTCGCCGACAAGCACTGGAGCGCGTGCAGCTCATCGCGACCATCGATCGCGTGCTGAGCGGCAAACGCAACGGGCGTATGCCCGAAGAATTCTTTCTGGAGATTCTTGCTCATCACTTCAGCGTCAACGAGGCGAAGCGCCAGCTTCAGACGGCGATCGACTGGGGGCGTTACGCCGAGCTGTTCACCTATGATGAGCGTTCGCATCAGCTCGTCCTGGAAAGCGAGCCCGCCGAGACGATCGCGCCGTAAGCCGAGAACAGGCGCGGGTATAAATGAGCAGCTGGTCGGGAAGGAGACGACGAATGAAGCGTTTTGCCCTCGCTTTGGGGTTGTTGCTGGGTCTGCAAGCGCACGGCGCATACGCTGCCCGACTGATCCACTCGCGTGATGCCCACCCTCTGGCGACGCTGTTGAGCGACGTGCGCCAAATAGCGGCCAAGCACGAGCATCCCGTCGTGCTCTTCGACCTCGATGACACGCTCTTCACCACCCAATACCGCAACCTTGCGATCGTCAAGGAATGGGCCGCGACGCTGGCAGGGGCGCCATATCGGAAGAAGCTCATGGCGCTAACGGCCGATCGGATCGGCTATGACAACGACCCCGTGCTGCTCAACGCTGGCGTGCCGGCCTCGCAGCTTCCAGCGTTCGAGCGTTTTTGGGCACAGCGCTTTTTCACCAGCGCCTACCTCGTGAACGACCGCGCGGAGCCCGGTGCCGTCGCCTACGTTCGTGCGCTTGAGAAGGCGGGCGCTCGTATCGTCTACCTGACGGGGCGCCCGGCCCCGATGCTGCCCGGTACGCAGCAGGCCCTGATCCGATGCGGTTTCCCGTGGGATGCCGCGGGCGCCGCGACCGAACTCATCGTCAAGAAGAAGCAGGAGCCGGACGCTCAATTCAAGTTCGAGCAGGCGCAGGCGCTCGCGATTTCCAACGACGTGATCGCCAGTTTCGACAACGAGCCGGCCAACGTCAATGCGTTCCACCGAGCGTTGCCGCAGGGCATGGTGGTGTACATCGAAACGATTCATTCGGCCCACGCGCCCGCCGTGGAAGCCGGGATCGAGAAGGTCCGTTCCTTTCCTGCCAACTGAAGAAGGGCCACGCCAAGACATCGATACCTGGCTTATTCCTGCTAGGCGAAAGCCCGTCGCGGCGTGAGAACGAGAAGCATGCAAACCAAGTTCCCGGAGGCGTCGTAATGACCATCGAAGCGAGTCGTATCGTCGCCCGTCGCGATCCGCTCTTGAGTGCCACGTTGATCGAGGTTGGGCCATTGCCGGGCGTGCGGGCGGGCTCGGGGCTCGCCTGGGATGGCAATAGACTGCTCGTGATTCAGGATGACGCCTTTGCCGTCGCCAGCGTTGACCCGGCATCCCGCGAGGTTACGAGGTGGATCCTGAGCGGTGAGGGTGACGGGCTGGCAAAGACGGTCAAGCCGGACTTCGAAGCGGTGTTTGTCGATTCGAATCGGCAACTTTACGTGGTCGGTTCTGGCTCCAAACCCGGCCGCCGCTCATGGGCAAGGCTCGACCTGGCTTCCCGCACGGTCGAGCTGATACAGCCGAAGGGCCTTTACGAGGCGATCGGGCGGGCGATCGCCCGCGTTCCGAACATCGAAGGCAGCGTTCTCGTTGGCGATCGCCTAT
>DATNPP010000440.1:0-18546 GCA_036703175.1 Oscillatoriaceae cyanobacterium | reverse complement strand
TCCTGCCGAACGGCCTGCCCGCTGGAGTACTTAGCGGCCGCCACGTGCACGAGCTCCTTCAGCCGCGCGTGCACCTCGTGGTGGATCAACTCCATGCGCATCACCGCGGCTTCACGGTAGTAGGCGGCGACCAATTTGCTTTCGACATCAAGCCGGGTCGCGGCGACCTCATCGGCGGCGGCCTGGGCGTCCAACAGGGCAGCCTTTTGCGCCAAAGAGAGCTTGTCGCCACCGGGAATGGCCTGGGAGATTGCGATCGATGGCCCAGCCAGCCCGGCGACGTTCATGATCCCGCTTTTTACGCTCGGCGCGGCCCAGAGCCCCGCAGCCGTGCTGGCGGATTCGGCCTCGGCGAACTTGGCGCGTGCCGCCTGGATCTCAGGGTTGTGCGTGTCGGCCGCCTGCACGAGCGCGTCGAGATCCGGCGGTGCGCTCGCGCGCGCCGGCGCGGCGAGCACCATGAGCACGCCGATTGAGCGAGCGAGAAGTGAACGTGGCATCGCGATCCTCTTGGGCAATTCTCTACGACGCCCTTTAGAATAACCGCAATATTCTACTAAGTAAATCAGTAGAAAGATCCGCTCAGCAGCCAGCCACGCCGCCCCAGGATTACCCGCGCGCGCAATCCGGTAGGTCGAGCGTCTGGTCGAGGTCGTTCGGGAACCAACGCCGTTTCAGCCAGAGCGCGACGTACACGAGCGCCACGAGCGCGGGCACCTCGATGAGCGGACCGACCACGGCGGCCAGCGCCTCGGAGGAGGCGATGCCGAACATGCCGACCGCGACGGCGATCGCCAACTCGAAGTTGTTGCCCGCGGCGGTGAACGACAAGGCGGCGCACTCGCGGTAGTCGAGCCCCACGGCCTTGCTGACGGCGAAGGCGAGGAAAAACATGATGCCGAAGTAGGCCACCAATGGCAGGGCGATTCGCAGCACGTCCATCGGCAGGCTCACGAAGCGGTCGCCCTGCATCGCGAACATCAGCACGATCGTGTAGAGCAGACCCCAAAGCGCCGACGGGCCGATCTTCGCCATCAGCACCTGGTCGTACCAGGCCACCCCTTTGAGACGCACGCCGACGACGCGCGTGATCGCCCCCGCCGCGAGCGGGATTCCGAGGAAGATCAGCACGCTGCGCGCGATCGGCCACATCGACACGTTCAGGGCGGTCGCGGCGCCGCCGAGCCACACGGGCAGCACGGCGAGGAAGAAGTAGCCGAGCACCGAGTACATCAGGATCTGGAAGATCGCGTTGATCGCGACCATCACGGCCGCCGCCTCGCGATCGCCCTGCGCGAGATCGTTCCAGAGCAGCACCATGGCAATGCAGCGCGCCAGGCCGATCATGATGAGCCCGCTGCGGTAGTGCGGCAGGTCCGGCAACATCAGCCAAGCCAACGTGAACATGACGAAAGGTCCGAGCAGCCAGTTGAACACGAGCGAGAGTCCGAGGACTTTGCCCTTGGCCGCAAAGCGCCCCAGCGATTCATAGCGCACCTTGGCGAGCACCGGGAACATCATCCACCAGAGTCCGATCGCGATGGGCCAGGACACACCCGCCACCTTCGCTTGACCGAGCGTCACGCCGAATCCAGGCCATCCGCGCCCAAGGGCGGTGCCCAGGCCCATGGCGATGAAGATCCACAGCGGCAAAAAGCGATCGATCAACGAGAGCTTCCCAATGACGTTCTCAGGCCTGAGGGTATGGCTAGCCACGTTCGCTCCCTTTCGATGGCGTGACGGCGGTGGTCGCGAACACGGAGATGGGCGCGTGGGCGAGCGGCGTGGCCTGGTAGTAGTTCCAGCGGCCCTGCTTGCGCTGTGTGACCAACCCCGCCTGATGCAGCAGCGACAGGTGGTGCGAAAGCGTGCCTTGTGGCATGCCCAGCGCGTCCACCAGGTCGCAGACGCAGACCTCGCGCTCTCGAACGAGGTGGATCAGCTTGAGGCGCGTCTCGTCGGCGAGCGCCTTGAAGCGCTTGGCCTGGTCGGCCAGGTCTTGGGGAACGCCCAACGGTTGTACAGGCCCGCTGCAGCATCCCTCGCCGCGATCGCGTCTCTCCCGCATGAAACACCTCCTTGACAGGAAGTCGATACATCGACTACCTTCGATGTATCGAAGTTTATCGATGAAATAGTAGCCCGATGCTCACCACTTTGACAAGCATGACAATGACCACGACCAACACGCGGCGGGCATTCGAGGCCGACTTGCCCGCCATCCTCGCGATTTACAACCAGGGCATCGAAGATCGCCTCGCGACCCTCGAGGTCCAACCCAAGCCGCTGGAATACATGGCTGCCTGGCTTCGCAATCGCGAGGCGCGACACGTCGTGTTGGTTGCGGAGCGCGAGGATGGCGCGATCGCCGGGTGGGCCTCGATCAACCCCTATAACGCCAGGCGGGCTTACCAGTCGGCAATCTACATCGAACGCGACCAGCGCGGCCGGGGGGTCGGTCAACAGCTCCTCACCGCGTTGGAGGCTGAGGGAAGGGAGCACGGCTTCCACAAGTTCGTGCTTTTCACTTTCCCCTTCAACGCCCTTGGCCAGGGCCTCTACCGTAAGCTCGGCTATCGCGAGGTGGGCGTGTTCGAGGAGCAGGGCATCCTCGACGGCCAATGCGTGGACGTCATGGCGATGGAGAAAATCCTCGCCGAGCGGGACGTCCCGAAGGAGAACAGGATCTCGTGAAGCAAGTGCTCTTCGCCTGCGTCCACAACACCGGACGCTCCCAGATGGCCGAGGCGTTCTTCAACCGCCTCGCCGACCCCGTCAAGGCGCGGGCCGTCTCCGGGGGCACCGAGCCCGCCGAGGCGATGAACCCCACGGTGGTCGCCGTGATGATGGAGCTGGGCATCGACCTCATCGCCGAGGGCCACCACCCCAAGATCGCCGACCTGGACGCCCTGCAAGAGGACGATCGCGCCATCTCCATGGGCTGCGGCGTCAACCTGGCTTGCCCGGTCAAACTCGGCAAGATGGATGACTGGGGCCTCGATGATCCGAAGGGGCAGGCGATCGAACGGGTGCGCGAAATCCGCGACGAGATCCACCAGCGCGTCGAGACCTTGGTTGGGGAGCTTGATGCCCAGCGGTAAGGCGATCAGTTGGCTTCGAGGGCCTAGGGAAGCCGCTTTGGAACGACAACTTTTCCTGCCGCCTGGCGATGGGGGTTCCGTGACCTGGGCGCCGTCGTCCCAATTGCGCAGATTGATCAGAACGCGTCGTAATTGCTCCAATACGCCATCGAGTCAGCAATCGCCTGCTGAATTTGCGTCAAAAAGGTTCGATTCCCGTCAAGTACTCCCCACTCCCTTATGTCACCCATCCGATGGCTTGCTATCGGGTGGGTTTTCTGTTTTGCCAGCAAGAATTGGGGCTTGTTCTGGAGATGAGCTCCCATCGGGAGTGTCCGCTAGGCCCATTGAAAAACCCAACAGATTGGGTATTATGGAAGCGGAGGCACATGACGCGTGACAAGAATCAAGCTCCGTGCGGGCGTAAAGTCCGCTGGACTGAGCATCCACATCTTGAACGCGGACGAGCATCCGCCGGCGCATGCGCACGTCGTGCTGGGGAACAATCCAAGAACCGGGCCTTACTGCAAGGTCAAGTTGGGCGGAACTGGCGATGTCGGCGATCCGACGCAGCCTCCGGTGCTCTGGGAGGTCTACGGACTGAGCAAGGCCGATGCCCGGCGTGCCGTGGAGTTAGTTGAACAGCACCTCGACGTGTGCTGGCAGCAATGGAGGAGGCATCATGGGAACCGCATCTAACACGTCCATCCCCGACGACTTTGATGCCCAGTATCAGGCGGCTATCGAGCGTGGACGAGCCCGCCGCCAGACCGATCCGTATGCCGTAGCCGTCAGCTTCGACGCGGAGCGTCGTGAGTACTTCATTCGCTTGCAGAGCGGCGAAAGCTTCGGCATTCCGATCGCCAAAATTCCGGAATTGGCGGGTGCTGGCCCGAAGCAGTTGGCCGATGTCGACCTCTTCGCTCAGGGGGAAGGCCTTCGTTGGGATGCCCTCGATTTGGACATCACTACTCTGACCCTCGTCAATCGGGCCTTCGGAGAAGTCATTCGAAGGGCGCTGGGGAAGCAAGCAGGGAGCGCGCGCACGCCGGCCAAGGCTGCAGCCGCCAAGGCAAATGGCAGCAAAGGCGGGCGTCCGAAGGGCTCCAAGAACCGTGAAGCCTTGTAGTCGCATCCTGTGTGCGGAAGCTCGTTCGGATGAGGAATTGTTTTGATCTTCGCTCCTGTTCGCAATCGTGAGGATTTCGATGCTCTCTTCGGGCAAATGGCGTCTTTCGGTCGGGCCCTCAAGAAGAAGCATCGTGACATGATGCCGTTTGCCATGACCATGGGTCAGGATGGGGAAGTCGCAATGGTCGGCAGCATCGGGGAGGACACCCATGAGATCCTTGAAAACCTCAAACTCGCTCTCACCCAAGTGGCTAGAGAGGGGCGACTCAAGGCGGTTGGCATTTGTTATGACGGACTCTTGAGGGGCCCAGACGGGGCCGCGCATGACGCCTTGATGTTCGAGTTGGAGCATCAGATTGATGAGGCGGTGAAGATGTTCATCCCCTATGAAACCGCTCTTTTCGGCGGAGTGCGGTTCGGAGCGCCGGGGCGCATCGCGGCGCACTCGTCGTTTTTCAGCCCCTGTGAACCTCGGATTGAAACGAGGTTTTCCTCACTCGGAAAGTCGAGTCGGCGATTCATGGATTGCGCGATCGCACGGCGTCCGGATTAGACACGTCGGAATTTCTCGCAATCCATCGCTGAAATTCAGCGCAAAAGTTCTAAAGTTGTCCAGTTGTCCCCACTCTTATGAGGCGGCGTCGGCTACCCAAGTAGCGGCGCCGCTCTTCAGGTTTGAGCGGAAGCTCTATCATCGGCCGGATCGACGCCCGCACTCCTTGTGTTTGCCGTGTTGAGCTGTTTGTGGCCGTTCGAGTTCCCTTGTGGCGCCGTCAACTCGGCAGCTTGACACATTGTTCGCATTATGCGAACATCAGACTTGTCATGCGTGTCATCGCCAAGCCTGCCTTGATCGATTTCTACACCCAGCACAGCCAGGCGAAGGAGCAGTTGCTCGCTTGGTGGAAGACTGCCAAGAATGCCCGCTGGGCGAACATCATCGAGGTTCGAAGGAATTACCCTACGGCAGAGGCTGCAGGACGTCTGACGATCTTCAACGTGTGTGGCAACAAGTATCGGCTGCTCTCGCGAATCGATTACGCCAGGCAGATCATTTGGATTCGGAATGTCCTGACTCATGCGGAGTACGACAAGGAGGAGTGGAAACATGATCCCTGGTACTGAGGCCAAGTCGCATCCGACAAGACGGTTGACCTTCTTCAAGCCTGTCGAGTCCGAATCGGATTACCGACAGGCCATGGCGATCATCGACGATCTTCTCTCGCGTCCTCGATTGAGCCGCAGAGAGGACGAGTATTTGGCGGCACTTTCGCTGCTCGTTGAGATCTACGAGCGTGAGCACTTCGAGGTCGAGGATATTCACGGGGTCGAGATGCTCAAGGCACTCATGGAGCTTCACGGGTTGAAGCAGAAGGACCTCGTGCCTGCCTTGGGAACGCGCTCCCTTGTTTCTGAAGTTCTTGCGGGCAAGCGAGATCTCAGTAAACAAGCGATCGTCAATTTGGCCCGTTTGTTCCAGGTCTCCCCCGCGGTCTTTCTGCCGGGCATTGAGACGAAGACAACCGAGGATTGATCGAGACGAGGTGCGCCCCATGATCGACGAACGCCCAGTTCGCCGCGAGATCTTCGGTGCCGGTCTGCGCGGGCTGTTCACGTTGCCGCAGTTGCAGGACGGGCAGTTGACGACCGCGCCGGACGGTCCTGGAATTTACACCGTCTGGCGGCTCGATCCCGGCAAGCCCCGGTTTGCACGCGGCAGCGCGGCCGGCCATTACAAAGGGCGCGATCCTTCGATCCCGCTCGAAGCGCTTCAGGCGCACTGGGTGCCGGAGGCCGGCTTGCTTTTCGCCGCCAAGGCCGCCAACGTGCGCACCCGTGTGCGCCTGCTGGTGAACTTCGCGGCAGGCAAGCCCGTGGCCCATTGGGATGGCCGGGCGCTATGGCAACTGGCGGATGCCGATGAACTGCTGGTGGCGTGGGCGGCGGCAGACGACCCCGACGCGGCCCTGGCCCGCTTGCTCGGGCGCTTCACGGAGCAGACGGGTCGGCCGCTGCCGTTTGCCAACAACAAGTTCTAGGCGCAGGCCTGGCCGGCGCGCGCCTCCAAAAACACCAATCCCCGCCGAGCGAGAAGCTCTGCGGGGGATTGCTGCTTGGGAATCGGTCCGGCCGTCGCTTCGGCCTGATGCTTGCGCACCGGGTGCTTGCCTACACCCCCCGGACTCCGTCGCAAGTATTCCAACCTACGTTCCAGGGATGGGTTAATCCCCTCCGACATCCGGCTTGAGCGCTTGCGCACTTGCTACGGACACCGTGGCACTCTCGACGGGGTGCATCCGTGCTCACTTCTGGAGGCGTGAGACCAGTGAACGGCGTCTTCCCATTCGACGGTTTCCCGTCTGATGGTACCGGGCACACCCTTTCGGGTATTCCCCTCAGCCCTTGCGGACCGCCCTCCAAGCTTCGCAGCCAGGAGTCCCGTTCACCTTCCCGGCGAGTCGCCACTCTCTTGCGAGGTTGGCTTCCTACCCGGATAAAGGGGCCTTCCGATGTCGCTTCATCGGTGCGCCAGGCTCAGCGCAGGACGCTCGCGCGTCCGGTACATCCTCTGCAGGCTTTGGTGCCTGCTTCAGGCAGCTTGCGCTCCCTGCGACGTCTCCCTCGGTCCGATCACCGTTGCCGGCAATCATTCTCTATGAAACACCGCGGCCCTTTGACGGCTGGACCCACCGGCCGAATCCTCTTGCGAAGTCCCGGCAATGCACTCGATATTGCTACCGAATACATGGTCGCGAATTCCATTCCTTACCACCTTGCGATGGCTCGTCTTTTCATTCGTCGCCCCCTTTCGGGAAGCGATCCGGCTCTCCAGAACCGGCTGACTTATTTATAATAGCATCCCTCTTTCAGAAGCGCAAGCCTTTTTTAAAACATTCCTAATATAAACTTAAATGAACGCCCTCGAGGACGCTCGTCGACGGCCAGAAGCGATCAGGGCTAAGATGCCGACATCAGCGGCGGTCGCACCCTGACGTAAAGCAGGAACGACACCGGATTGAAGCCGTAGTAGGGATCGAGCGCCGCGGGCTTGCTGTAAACCGTGAAATCGGCCCCCAGGCCCAGATCACCTCTGGGCGAAGTCACCAGATCGTGCACGCCACCGAGCGTGAGTGCCCCGACGCGGAAGATCATGTCGTTGCCCAGTTGCGGAACGTAGAGCTCGTTCTTGTCCACCAGCTCGAAGCGCCCGTAGACGTGATTGGCGCGGTCGAGGTCCAGATCGCTTTCGACCGCGTAGCTTTGTAGCGTGAGGGGCGTGCTTTCCAGCTCGACGTTCTGCCCCCAGATGAACGACGTGGACCAGGCGCCGCCCGGCCTGGGCGAAACGTAGGTCAGCGAGGCGGTCGTGCGGTTGATGTCCACGCCCGGCGAGGTCACCTCGGGATCGGTCAGATGGCCGAACGAGACCTGCGAGATCCAGTTGGAGCCCGGAAAGTAGCTGAAGCGCGCGGCGTAAGAGTCCAGCGGGCCGAAGTCGAAGTTGTAGCGGTTCTCGTCCGGTTCACGGCCGTTGAAGAGGGAGGCCTCGAGCTGACAACTCTGGTGGCGCACGCCGGCCGTGACGACGCCGTAGGAGATGTGCGTCGCATCTTGCCAGTGGTGGCCCAAGGGCGCCCAGGGGTTGTCCATGGCCGAGGGGCGATGCATGAAGGCCGTGGGGCCGAGCGCCGGTTCGCCGGCAGGGCCGCCGTAAAGGAACAACGCGGTCTGATGCTGGAGGTTGAGCGTGTACATCGCCGCCAACTCGGCGAAGAGATCGTGCGGATGCTGCTTGTCGACCAACGGCACGCCCTGATAGGTTTCACCGGTCTGGAAAAGCTCGGGCGTGCCGCCAGGCGGCAACGTGAGGGCATCCAGGCTCATCATCAGGTGCAGATCGAGGATGCCGGGGCCCGCATAGCGGCTGCCCATCAGCATGGCCCAGTTGGGCGCGGTCCAGGTGTCCGTACCGCGCGGGCCGCCCTGGTGATCCCAGCCGAGCACGGCGTTGCCGTGGAGCATCCAGCTGAAACCGCCGGCCTCGAAACCGACCATTCGCATCGGGGAGCGCACGGGCAGAACGCTGGTGCCCGAGCCCAGTGCGGCGTCGCGCGTCATCAAGGGGTTCATGCCGGGCATGGGCGCCATGCCGAACGGCGCGAGGGCGTCGGCCGTCGTGCACGAGCAACTCATGGGTTGGGTCGAGGGCATCGCCATCGGCCTTCCCGACATGTCCATGCCAGGCATGCCCCTATCGGCCGCCAAAGCCGCCTGGGGCGACGCGAGAGCGATCGCGATGGCCCATAAGATGCGTCTCTTCATTCAATTACCTCCTCGGCAAAAGGGCGATCGCCGCCGTCCGTGCGGACATGTGCTCGCCGGGCATGGCGGACTGGGTCAACAACGCCGTGAGCGCCAGGACCACAATCCCGCCGGACAACTCCACCGTGATGTGTTTGCGAAAGGAATGACCGGTCGCCGCGCCCCGTTTCCAGTCCGGCAAGTAGCGCTGGCGTAGATACGCCGCGAGACCAAGAATCGCGAACACCAGTGCGCTTTTCAGGATCAACTCGACGACATAGGGGCTCGAGCTGAACAGCGCGTGCCATCCGCCATGCGATGCCAGATGGATCCAGGCGTTGACGAGGCCGGAAAGCACCGCGATCGGAAAGCAAACGGTTGCGAGACGCGAGAAGGCCTCGACCGCCGGCCTGGCGGACTCGATGCTCGGAATGGTGAGCCAGAGCAGGCCGAGCCCGCCGAGCCAGGTGGCGGCCGTGAAAGCGTGCAGCGTGTCGATGGCCGCGAGCCAGGAGACGAAGCCCATGTCCGCGCCGTGCCCGTCGCTCGCGAGCGTGGTCGCGAGCAGCAGGCCCGCCGCAAAGCCGGTCGCGGGCTTGAAAGGACGCAGGACCAGCCCCAGGAGCACGAACGCCAGCAGGAGCAACGCGCGATAGACCATCACGCCGCCCGTTCCGTGCAGATTGGTCAGCAAGGGGCCGACGAGCGACAGCGCCATCGTGCGATCGCCTCCCGCAAGGTTGAGCAGTAGCAGGGCGATCGCGAGCACGCTGCCCACGAGCATCAGCCCCCAGCCGCCCCAGAACGCGTAGCCGGAGCGCCGGTGGCGCTGGGGAGCGCCCACGGCGGGCAGCACGACGCCTTCGAGCACGATGGCGCCCATCATGAGGGTGTAACCCAGCAGCAAAACCAGCCGGGCAATCGCCGGTCCCCAGGGCAGGCCCACGTGCGGCCTACTTCTTCCCGTTCTTGGGCATCATCAGGCCGCGCTTGTCCAGAGGCATGGGCACCATCGGCTTCTTGGAGGCCGGCGCGACCGTGAAGCTGTACGCGCCCGAGGTCGGGTGTCCGTCCACCGAGAGGGCATGCCACTCGACCGAGTACTTGCCGGTGCCGGCCTTGGCGAGCGCCACGCTGAGCAACTTGCGGTTCTTGGCGTCGACCTTGCCCTTGCCCACGCTCACGACCTTGCCGTCGTCGCTGACCTTGAGCCAGCTCAGGCCCGCTTGCAATTCGTCATCGAACCAGATCGCGACCGTCTTCGGAGCGGCGTGGACGACGGCGCCCTTGGCGGGAGCCTCTTTCTGCGGATAGGCATGCGCGAAAGCGGGGGCCGCGACGGCCAGCATCAAGCCGGCGACGAACAGGGAGAGCGAGTGCTTCATACTGAAGAGTTCCTTTCACGAATCCAAGACAGCGCGCTGACGACGCGCTGCGCTTCAGCGGGGTTACGGCTGCAGCCGGCCCAACAAATCAGAGACGAGCCTGCCGCGCGATGGCCAGATGTGCCGGACGATGACGGGGGCAGGTCATGTGGGCTCTCGGAAAGATGGCCAGCTTGGCGATGATCCCGCGGGCCGGTGCGGTTCGCTTGGGCGCATCGGCGAGGAACTCGCGCAGGTCCTGCTTGGCCGTATCCGTAAAGCCGACCGGATGCGGCATATCAATTGTCGAGCTCAGCGAGGAAATCCTCGCCGCTCGTGACCTTTCCCTGCCGCGCTTCTTCGGCCGAACGCTCGATGTCTTCGAGGGACCTTCCGGCGGCCAGCATGTCGATGAGCAGGAGGGCGGTCTGAAGCTTTTCTTCCGTCTCGGCGATCGCCTCTAACTGGGCAGCCAGTTCCTCGCAGTGCTGGCCGGTGAAGTCCGAAATCGAGCCCGGCAGCACGGTGCCCGAGGTGCGAACTTTCTCGGCCATGGGGATCTCCTTGCAGATCGGCGGCGCTAAATGCCACAGCATACCACCGACCTTCGTAAACTTTCCGGAAATTTACCGAATACTTTCCGGCCTAACTGCAGAACTGCCGCCGGACGAGGCGGGTACCCGCACAGCGGCACGACCGGAAGCGTACGACCGCAAAAGGAAACGGTTCGCTCATCCGCGCACACAATCAGGCACGGCGATCGATGGGTCGGGTTCGTCCGGAAACCAACGGCGCTTCAACCAGAGCGCGACGTACACGAGCGCCACGAGCGCAGGCACCTCGATCAGCGGGCCGACCACGGCCGCGAGGGCTTCGGATGAGGCGATGCCGAACACGCCGACGGCCACGGCGATCGCCAACTCGAAGTTGTTCCCGGCGGCGGTGAACGACAGCGCGGCGCTCTCCCGATAGTTCAGGCCCATGGCCTTGCTCGTGGCGAAGGCGAGGAAGAACATGATCGCGAAATAGGCCATGAGCGGCAGCGCGATTCGCAGCACGTCCATCGGCAAGCTCACGATCTTGTCGCCCTGCATGGCGAACATCAGCACGATGGTGTAGAGCAGGCCCAGAAGCGCGGTCGGTCCGATCTTCGGCATCAGCACCTGGTCGTACCACGTCGCGCCCTTGAGCCGAACGCCCGCCAAGCGTGCGACCGCGCCCGCCGCGAGCGGGATGCCGAGGAAGATCAGCACACTTCGCGCGATCGTCCCCATCGAGACGTTCAAGGCGGTGGCCTTACCGCCGAGCCAGACCGGCAACACGGCGAGGAAGAAGTAGCCCAGCACCGAGTACATCAGGATCTGAAAGATCGAGTTGAGCGCGACCATGACGGCTGCCGCCTCGCGATCGCCTTGTGCGAGGTCGTTCCAGAGCAGCACCATCGCGATGCAGCGCGCGAGCCCGATCAGAATCAGCCCGCTGCGGTAGTGCGGCAGGTCGGGCAGCATCACCCACGCGAGCGTGAACATCACGATCGGCCCGAGCACCCAGTTGAAAACCAGCGAAAGGCCGAACACCTTGCCCTTGGCGGTGAAACGACCCAACGACTCGTAGCGCACCTTCGCCAGCACCGGGAACATCATCCACCAGAGCCCGATCGCGATCGGCAAGGACACATCCGCGACCTTCACGCTGCCAAGGGCGGCGCCCAGATCGGGGAAACCCCGGCCGAGCCCGATGCCGATGCCCATGGCGAGGAAGATCCAGAGTGGCAAAAAGCGGTCGATCAGCGACAGCTTTCCGAGCACGTTTTCCGACTGAAGGCGTTGAGTCGCCACATTGGCCCCTATCTCATACGTGGCAGCGCCGTTCCGCTGGCCGAAGCCCCGGGCCACCCCGTAGCAACCGCTCACGCGAAGGCAATCGCCAGCTTGGGTTAGAATTAGACCATGACCGTCACCCCCCCAGCGACCGAGGCCGACCAGCCCGCCATCCTCGCGAGGGAGAAGCTCCTCGCCGCCCCGACCATCACGAAGGAGACCCGAACACCGTGAAGCAGGTGCTGTTTGCATGCGTCCACAACACCGGGCGCTCCCAGATGGCCGAGGCGTTCTTCAATCGCCTCGCCGACCCCGCCAAGGCGCGGGCCGTCTCCGGCGGCACCGAACCGGCCGAGGCCATGAACCCCACGGTCGTCGCCGTCATGCAGGAACTGGGCATCGACCTCGTCGCCGACGGCCATCACCCCAAGATCGCCGACCTGAATGCCTTGCAGGAGGGCGATCGCGCCATCTCGATGGGCTGCGGCGTGAACCTGGCCTGCCCGGTCAAGCTCGGCAAGATGGACGACTGGGGGCTCGACGATCCCAAGGGGCAGGCAATCGAGCGGGTGCGCGCGATCCGCGACGCGATCCGCGAGCGCGTCGAGAAGCTGGTCGAGGGCCTTGACGTCCGGCGCGGACACAACGGCTCGTCCCCTTGACACCGCTTGACTGCTGGACTTAATATCGATAGTCGATAACGCTGTTCGATAGCGACTTTGAAACGGCTTCTCCCTCGGGAAGCGCGAAAGAGGACGATCACCGTGAAGTTGTTCCAAGCCGGGATGCGCAGCGACGGACACCGTCGGCTCAAGCCGAGTGCGGCCATGCTGGCGGCTCTCGTGGGTTTGATCGGCCTTCCATCCCGAGCCTGGGCGGGGCCGCCGTTCATCACGGACGATCCGGAGCCCGTCGAGCTGCATCACTGGGAGTTCTACCTCGCCGAGATCGGCACCTACTCCGCGGACAGCGTTTTCACCACGGCGCCGCATGTCGAGATGAACTACGGCGCGCTGCCGAATCTGCAGCTCCACATCATCGCGCCGATGGCCTACTCGGCCTCGAACGGCCAGTCTCACTACGGCTACGGCGACACCGAGATCGGCGCGAAGTACCGCTTTCTCGAAGAGGGCGATGACGTTCCCCAGATAGGCGTGTTCCCTCTGGCCGAGGTGCCCACGGGAAACGCCGCCCAGGGGCTCGGCAGCGGACAGCTGCAGTTCTTTCTGCCCGTGTGGCTGCAAAAGAGCTGGGGGCCGTGGACGACCTACGGCGGCGGCGGCTACTGGATCAACCCGGCGCCGGGCAATCAGAACTGGTGGTTCGGCGGATGGATGCTGCAACGCGATTTCTCGGACGCGTTGACGCTCGGCGGCGAGCTCTACGCGCAGACCGCCGCCACGGCGGGCGGCGACGGCGCGCTCGCCTTCAACGTGGGCGGCCAATGGAATCTGAGCGACGAACACCACATTCTCTTCTCCGTGGGCCGCAGCCTCGTCGGGCCCGTGTTCTACACGTCGTATTTCGCGTATCAGCTCACGATTTGAGCGCCATTAGAGGAGACTCCGCATGAACTTCGGTGCCCCCCGTCAAACCCTCACGATCCTCGCGGCCGCGATCGCCCTGCTCGCGAGCGGCCCATCGGCGCATGCGGCGGTCGGCAAGCCCGCGCTCAAGGCCCAAACGGTCACCTTGCACGTCTTCCGCGGCGAATCCGGACTCAAAGGCCCCGACGGACGCAACCACGACGCCTTCGTGCCGTCGAGCTTCGCCGTCACGGCCGGCCAGCCGGTCCATCTGGTGGTGATCAACGAAGACGAGGGGCCTCACACCATCTCACCGGACAACCCGCACGCCGGCTTCGGTCCCTTCCTCGTGCGCCCCGGCAAACAGGTCGGCAATGAGGTTCAACCGGTCACCAGCACCTTCGACTTCACGCCGAGCCATAAAGGGGCCTTCCGCTGGCATTGCGAGGCCGTCTGCGACGGCGGCGGCGGCCACTGGGCCATGGGCCACGCCATGGTGGCGGGCCGCAAGGGCAGTGCGCAAGCCTGCGGCCAGCAGGATGAGGACGGCTTCATGGCGGGCTACATCGTCGTTCAATAGGAGAACGCCGACGCAATCCGCTATCGGCGCTCGTCGGACTCCTCGATCAGCTCGTGGTAAAGCTCCTTGAGCTTGTGCTTGAACTCGTTCAGCTGGCTTTGGCCGAGCGGCGTGATTCGGTAGTACTTGCGGGTCTTGTGCTGAACGACGCGGCTCTCGCAGGTCAGCAGCCCGAGGGCCTCCATCTTGGCGAGCGTCGGGTACAGCGTGCCCGGGCCCAGGTTGTACCCGTGGTGCGCCAACTCCTCGATGAGGCCGACGCCGAAGACTTCCTCTTTGGCCGCGTGATAGAGGATGTGGAGCTTGATGAATGCGAGGTCGACGTCACGGATCATGGGGACCTTTTCAAGACCATTCCAGGGCAAGCACGCCCGTGCTTCTAGCATACCCGGCCGAATGGCAGCTGTCAGGCTTGAGCGGTCTGCCGTCCTCGAGAACGAGACTTCTCATTGTGAAACATGGGGAATTTTGAAAAACGGCTTGACCTGGCCCCGTCAGCCTGAAGTCGTGCTCGTTCTATAATCGGGCCTCGATGGCCTACAGGCCCGCGGCGGGAATCCGCTTGATTTGGCGATGGCCGGTGTCGGCGATCAGCAGGTCGCCTTGGGGAGTGAACGCCAGGAACGACGCGTCGCGCAGCGACTGATCGATGCTCGTGCCGGCGAACCAGGCGGTTCCGGGGCCGGCAAGCTTCGTCTGCTTGCCGGACGTGGGATCGAGGCGGAACACCGAATCGCCGTAGGTATAGAGCACGCGCCCCTGCGAATCGGGCAGGATCTGGGCGGTGTCCTGGGGCACGGACAGGTTGCTCATGACGGTCTGAACCGGGCTGCCCGACTGCCAGTGCAGCAGCGTGGCGTCGTCTTGCAAAATGTAGAGCCCACCGCGCGGATCGCTGCCGATGTTCAGCACGCTGCCGGCCGGCGCGGTGTAGATGGCGCTGAGCGTGCCTGTGGCACTCACCTGATCGACCTCGCCCGAGCTGAGCGCCACGTAGCCCGTGCCGCCCGGCGCGAGGTCGAAATCCGTGATCGGGTTGTTCGCGGGCGAGTGGAGCCAACTGGTGATCGTGCCGTCCGCGGCGATGCGTCGCAGGGCTTCCTGCCCGGTCTGGTACTGATCGAGCACCACGATCGAACCGTCAGCGGCCTGGTGGAGGGAATAAGGCGAGTTGATGCCCGCCTGGAGGGCCGGTCCGCCGTCGCCGAAGTCCGTTCCGTCGCCCGTGCCCGCGATGACGGTGACCTGCTTCTGGGCGTCCACGCTGACGATCTGATTGAGGAAGTCGTCCGCCACGACGATCGTGCCGTCGGCCCGCTGGGCGAGCCCACATGGATAGGGCAGCGAGGAGCCTCCGCCCGCCGAGACGTCGCCTGCCACGAGGGTCATCTGACCATCGGCCACGTGGTAGAAACCGCCCATGTTGTTGTCCGCCACGTAGGCCGAGCCGTCGGGCGCGAGCACCACGCCGCCGAGGTTGAGCGTGAGATTGTCGGCCGCGTCGGCCAGCAAGGTGCGCGTCTGCCCGCCCGGCGTCTCGACGCACAGAGCGCCCTGAGAATCGAAGAAGAACTGGTCGCCCGCGGCGTCGAGGTCGAAGGCGTTCTGGGCGCCGGGCGCCGCCTGGCGAAGCGTTTCGAGGGCGCCCGAGGGGATCGAGAGGCGCAAGAGCTGCTCGGCGCCATCCGGCGCGCGGGTGCCGAGGTAGAGACGGCCCTGGGCATCGAGGCCTGCCACGACGACGTTCTGGGCTTGCGTGCTCGACAGCGACGACAGCATGCACACGCGTGTCGGTGAGGCCCCTGGTGCATAGCGCCAGAGCGCCGGTGGCCCGGAGGAATCGGCGCTGAGCACGAGCGCCGTGCCGTCGCCCGCGCTCGCCACGGCATGGCCGCCCGGAATGGCCGAGGCGACCTCTTGAATCGTGCCGCCGGGGGCCCAGCGGCTCAATCGCGCGCTGTTCGCATGGCCGATGCCCGAGAGGTCCTCGAGCAGCCAGAAGCCGCCATTGGCGTCGGGCGCGATGCCGAACAGATGCAACAGACTCGCCTGAGACCCGGTCTTGCCGTCGTTGGACGTGTAATCGTACGCATCGTTGCCGATCGCCGCCTGAATCGTGCCGTCGGCGTTCAGCTGCCAGAGGCGGTGATCGTCCGGGCAATCGAGATAGAGCGTGCCGTTCTTGCCGATCGCGGCGCCGTCGATCTCGGAGAGCGAGACCGAGGTGGCCTGCTGGCCGTTGCCCAGATCCGACTGGCCGCCGGGAATCAGCAGCGCGCGCACGGCGTTCAGCTCGTCGTCGAGAGAAGCGTTTTGGCCGCGCAGGCCGTCGACGAGCTGGTCGAGGGTCGGGCCGTCGAGCTGGGTGAGCCCGGATTCGCCCGCGGCGATCGCCGCCTGCAGCAGCGCCCGGGTCTTGGCCTCGGAGGCGGGGTCGAGCCGGTTGAAGGTAGCCTGGGGGTTCTTCTGGCCACTGACGAAGCGATCGACGATGTACGAGGTCTCGAGCGTGCTCGCGACGTTCACGTCGACCGCCTGCGCGGCCCCCGCCGCCGGCACCACGATCGCCTGCAGCGCGCCGATGTTCCCCAGGGCGCCGACCAGCCGCGCGTTGGCGCCGCCCGGCACGCCGGCGAGCGAGAAGTGCCCCGTGGCGTCGGTGACGGCCCGAATGGGCTGCCCATCCGCGCCGAGTACCGGATGGCCGTTCGCGTCCGTCAGCACGAGCGTCAAGCCAGGCACCGGCTGATCGGAGGAAGTCGCCGCCAGGCGATAGGCTGCGCCGAGGGGCGTGAGCAGGCTGCTGCCGTTGTTGCCGATCAGGCTCGAGCCGTTGTTTGAGATGATGCTGCCGCCATTATTGGAGATGAGCTTGACCTTGCCGATCAACTCGGCGGGCGCCGTGACCAGGCCCGTAATCGTGAGCGCATCCTGGTTGCCCAGGCTCGTGGTGACCAGGTGGCCGAGGGCGCCCGGCGCCTTCAAGCTGCACGCCGGAACCGCGGCGAGCAACAACCCGATCACGACGATGGCATGGGCGGGACGCTTCACGCTTGCTCTCCAATCAGGTCCATGTTATACCCGCTTGCCCGACGCCCCATAAACGGGCCCGTGGAGGACGCGGAACAGCACCGTTTCGCAGGATTGAAAGCAGCCAACCATGACCAATGAATCGACGACGCAGATCGACGCCCCGCGCCTTCTCGCCCAGTCGCTCGAACTGCCCTGCGGCGCCGTCCTGTCCAATCGGCTGGCAAAAGCGGCCATGGCCGAGGCGATGGGCACGGCGTCCGGCGCCCCCACGGCCGAGCTGGAGCGTTTGTACCGGCGCTGGGCCGCGGGCGGCAGCGGGCTGCTCATCACCGGCAACGTCATGATCGACCCGGCCGCGATGGGCGAGCCCAACGACGTCGTCGTCGAGGACGATCGCCACCTCGAAGCCCTCGCGCGCTGGGCCCGCGCCGCCCGCTCCGACCGCACCGCGGCCTGGGTGCAAATCAATCACCCCGGTCGGCAGTCCATGAGCCCGGATCCGGTGGCCCCCTCGGCTGTCCCGCTCGCGATGGGCCACGGCGTCTTCAAGAAGCCCCGCGCGCTGACGGAGGCCGAAATCAAGGGCATCATCGCCCGCTTCGCCCGCACGGCGGCCGTCGTGCAGCAAGCCGGGTTCGACGGCGTGCAAATCCACGGCGCCCACGGCTATCTGATCAGCCAGTTCCTCTCCCCGCGCACGAATCAGCGCGACGACGCCTGGGGCGGCAGCCTCGACAACCGCATGCGCTTCCTGCTCGAGATCGTCGCCGCCATCCGCGAGGCCGTCGGAGCGGGCTTCCCGATCGGCGTCAAGCTCAACTCGGCCGACTTCCAGCGCGGCGGCTTCACCGAAGACGAGTCGCTCGCGGTCGTGCGCGCGCTCGAGGCGGCGGGGATCGACCTGCTCGAGATTTCGGGCGGCACTTATGAGGCCGCGGCCATGATGGGCTCGGTGAAGACCCAGAAAGAGAGCACCCGCCAACGCGAGGCCTACTTCCTGGACTACGCCCGCAAGGTCCGCCAGGAGGTCAAGCTGCCTCTCATGTTGACGGGCGGTTTCCGCACTGCCGAGGGCATGGCCTCAGCCCTTGCCGAAGGCGCCATCGACGTCGTCGGCCTGGCCCGGCCGCTGGCTCTGGAGCCCGATCTCCCCGCCCGCCTGCTCTCAGGCGAAGCGCGCCGAAGCGAGATGCGCGCCCCCAAAGCCATCGGCCATCGCATGCTCGACGACCTGGTCGGCCTCGCCTGGTACCAGCAACAGCTCCAACGGATGGGGCGCGGCCTGGAGCCCGATCCCGAGCGCAGCTCCTGGCTGGTGCTGGCCTGCCAGTTGCTGGTGATGGGGCCGTCGCTGCTGGCGCGAACGCGCTCTCGATAGCCTCAAGCGTCGACAGAGTACGCAGGGTCCCGATCGGGGTTTCAGGCCGGGCTCGGAGCAGAATGCCAAATTTGCAGGCCCTGGTCACTGGAGCGCGACCGGGCCTGCAATTCGGAGTTCAGGAAAGCTAACGCGCGACGGTCAGCGCGCCCAGGGCCTTCTCGTAGTTGGGCTCCTGGCCGATCTCGCTCACCTGCTCGGTGTAGACCACCTTGCCGGCCGGATCGATCACGACCACCGCGCGCGACATCAGGCCGGCAATCGGCCCGTCGACCATGGTCAGGCCGTAGCGCTCGGCGAACTCGCGGTGGCGGAAGCCCGAGAGCATCACC
>DATNPP010000023.1:0-2361 GCA_036703175.1 Oscillatoriaceae cyanobacterium | reverse complement strand
GGCGCCGCGTGCCGTGCGGCAGCGCGAGCACGAAGTCGACCAGATCGTAGTCGTCGAAGGGCTTGCGGAACTCGTGCACGTGGCTCGTCATCGCGAGCGACCAGTGCGTGAAGCGCCGCTGGCGATTGACGATGTTGTAGGCGATCAGCCGATCCGCGAGCGCGGGCGCCTTCACCCGCGCGAATTGGGCCGCGATGCCCTCGCGCAGCGCGCGCTCGATCTCGGAAACCAGCTCGGGCGCGAGCACCTGGCGGGCGATCGCCGGCGGCACGGCCGTCCAGCACTGCACGACCATCCGCTCGATGAGCTGCTCCTCGCTCGCGAAGCGCCGGCGCGGCGGATGCCCGAGCGCCAGCTGCTGCAGCACCTGCACCGCGCGGGCCGCCTTGGAAGGCGCGTCCGGCATCATCACGTCGTTGTAGTACTCGGTGCGCAAAAAGAGCGACGTGTTGCCCGCGAGCATCACGGGGGCGATCGCGCGCACGGCGTGCAGCCCCTCGCAGTTGTGGGCGTGGAAGAGACTGGACATGCCCTCGCCGCGCGCCAGGATCTCGGCCGCGTTGGCCGATAGAAAATCCGCGCGCATCGGCAGCACGTGGTGCGTCACGCCGGCCAGCTTCGCGACGTCCGCCGCGTAGCGCACGTCCTCCGACTCCGGCGTTCCAAAAGTCACCGCCGGCATCGCGCGATGCGGCGCGGCCGCCAGGATCAGCCGCGAGTCCGTGCCGCCGCTCAAAAAGAGGCCGCTCTTGTCGTCCAGCTGGCGTCCCACGGCCTGCCGCAGCAGATGCGCGGCCTCGGGTAGCCAGGCCTCTGCGGGGCGCTCCTGCTCCTCGTCCGGCGCCGTGAAGCTCAGCGTCCAGTAGACCTCCCAGCGCGTGCCGGCGCGCGTCAGCGTCAGGAACGTGCCGCCCGGAAAGGCGCGCACGCCCTCGTAGAAGGTGTGATCCGCAAGCGGGTGCTCGAGCGCCAAGAACTCGGCCAGCCCCGTCAGATCCACGCCCGGCGGGCGCGTGCAGGCGGCCGCGACGGCGCGGGCCTCGGGCGCGAGCAAAAAGCGCTCCTCGTCCAGCGCGTAGTAGTGCGGGCGGTTCGCGTGGCGATCGCCGCCCACGATCAGCATCTGCGTGGCGTCGTCCCACAGCAGGAAGAAATACGATCCGTTGAGGCGCCCCACGCCGGTCAGGCCTGCCGTCAGATAGGTCGCGAGCAGCAGCGTGGCGCTGTCCTCACCGCTCAGGCCGAGGTCGCGTGCCTTGAGCTCGGCCAGCTTGGCCTGGCGATCGTAGAGCTCGCCCTGGAAAAAGACCCGGTAACGCCCGTCCGGGCTCGCGATCGGCTGCGGCGCCGGATTGAGAATGCCGTTGTCGACGCGCCCGAGCGCCACGATGCCCGCGCCGTCGCGCCAGGCGTCGGAGCAGAAGCCCGGCCCGGTCACGAGCACGCTGCGGGCGCGCTCGAAGCGCGGAACCAGGTCGGCGCGCTGGTGAAAGTCGATCACGCTGAGCAATCCGGGCATGGGCGCTCCTTTCGGTAGCTCTGGCCAAAGCCTAGCAAGGATCGACCCGCCGGGCATGACGCGCGGCGAGGAATTCCCTTGTGCAAGCCCGACGAATCCGCGCTATTCGACCATCCCTCCGGTCGCGCCGATCCAGAGGCTCTTGACGTTCACGAACTCGCGAATGCCGAAGCAGGAGAGCTCGCGCCCGTAGCCGGATTCCTTGATGCCGCCGAAAGGCATGCGCGGATCGCTCTTCACCATGCCGTTCACGAAGGCCGAGCCGCAGGCCATGCGCCGTGCGAAGCGCTCGCCCCGCGCGGCGTCCCGCGTCCAGACGCTGCCGCCCAATCCGAAGGGCGAGTCGTTCGCGATGCGCAGGGCCTCCTCCTCGTCCTCGGCGCGAATCACGGTCGCGACGGGGCCGAAGAGCTCGTGCTCGTACGCCGGCATGCCGGGCTTGACCTGGTCGAGGATCGAGGGCGCGTAGAAGAAGCCGGGGCCCTCGAGCTTGCGGCAGCCGGTGACGACCTTCGCACCGGCGCGCACGCTCGCCTCGACGAGCTCGTGCATCTGATCGCGCAGATCCCCCCGGGCCATCGGCGCGAGCGTCGTGGCCGGATCGCGCGGATCGCCGGGACGAAGCGCTTCCATCGCGTGCCTGAAGCGCGCGACGAAGGCCTCGGCGATCGCCTCCACCACCACGAAGCGCTTGGCCGCGATGCAGCTCTGCCCGGCGTTGACCATGCGGGCCTTGAGCGCCCATTCGACCACGAAGTCCAGATCGGCGTCGTCGAGCACCACGAACGCGTCCGAGCCGCCCAGCTCCATCACGGTCTTCTTGAGCGCGCGGCCGGCCGCCG
>DATNPP010000022.1:0-2399 GCA_036703175.1 Oscillatoriaceae cyanobacterium | reverse complement strand
CGAGCACGGGTACCTCAAAAATCATCGGGTGCGTCAAAACCGGTGAAAATTCGCTTCGTTTTTACGCAAATCGGTAAAAACCAGCGTAAACGGCGCCAATATTACATAACGGATCAAGGGGCAGTCAAGCGCGGATTCCGGAGAAAGCCGGTATAATGTGCCGGAACGCGATCGCCCACGCGCCTTTTCAGGCAATCGGAAGTTTTGTAAATGTCGAAGAGCCGCAAAAAGCAGCAGGCCCGCAAGCGGGCCGAGGACCAAACGGTCGAAACGGTCGAGCTATTGGGTCCCGGACCGGACGAAGAACCCGCGCTCGCGCTGCCCGAGAAGCGCGAGACGGCGCTTCACGAGGCGCTGTATACCGTGCTCGTCGAGGCGGCGACGCGCGTCGGCGTCATGCGCGAGGAAGGCGAGCAGCTGGCGTACGTCTACAACGGCGACACGATCTCGCTCAAGTACGTCGAGCCCGGCGAAGAGGGGCAGCCCGCGACGTTGATGGTCGCGGCGTTCCGCCAGGGCGTCGTGTACCAGGCGCACGGCGAGACGCAGCTCGTTTACAAGCCGGGCGAGTGGGAACAGGCGATCGCGGCTTTGGCGTCGACGGAACCGGCGGACGAGGACGACGCGCCCGAAGACTAGACGTCTTACTTGACGTACTGATCCGCCAGCTTGATGAGGTCCTGGCTGACGTCCTGAATCGCACCGGCTTCCCAGCTCAGGGTCGTATTCACCTCGGGATCGCTCGACACGTGCTTGGTAGCGCTGCCGACGTCCACCGTGATGTCCGGCCCGCCCACGCCGCCGCCGCTGAGCCAGGCGCCGTAGTGGCCGTCGTAGAGCGAGAAGAGGTTGCTCGCTTGCATCTCGTCGATCAGGCTCGCGAGCTGCGCGTGGCTCGGCGTGAAGGTCTGCGCGCCCAGCGAGCTCGTGCCCGTCGAGTTGATGATGAGCTCGGCGGTCGTGAACTGGCTGCCTCGGAAGTGCACGTTCCAGGGGATCGCCTGGCCGGCTTTCCAGGCGTTGAACAGGCTGTCGAACTGCTCTTTCGGAATGTTCGGATTGGCGTACGGCGTGAAGTTCGTCAACGGCGAGCTGAACTGCGGCCAGCTGCAGCCGGCCAGCAGGAGCATGCCGAGAAGGGCGAATCGATGCAGTCGCATGACCCTATGATACCCGCGCGCTCACGACTTCTTGTCGGTGCGATCGAGCAGATCCTGCCAGGTGGCGATTTCGCGCTTGAGGTAAGCGATCATCACGAGGTCCGGCACCTCCGCCGCTTGCTCTTCGGTCAGTCGATCGCGCAGCTGCGTCACGTACTGCTGGCTCCAGGCCCGATTTTCCTTGTCCAGACCGTCGAGCGCGATCGCCTCGAACTCGCGCTCGGGCAGTGGCGCCCCCTGGGGTGCGTTCTCGGGTTGCTGCGGCTCGGGTTGGGTCATGCCCGTCTTCTCCAAAGGCTCGTCCGCTTCAGAATACGCCTGCAACGCGGGCAGCCGCAATGCGATCGATCACAGGGTATAAATCGACCAGGCACGACGCTCAAGTCCCGAACCGGTCGTGTCGATGATCCAGTGGATCACCATGTGTGCTCGCGCGGCGAAGGAACGCCGCGGTATGGAGGGTCAAAGGAATGTCCGTTTCACCTACCTCTTCGTCGTACTCGGCCAGCGGTTCCTACCAGTCGCCCCTCGCGATGTCGGGCCTCGCGACGGGCATGGACACCAGCACGATCATCCAGGAGCTGATGTCGATCGCGAAGCAGCCCGTCGTCAATCTGCAAAATCAGCAGACGACGGACAACAACAAGCTGAGCACGTACCGCGACCTCAACACGAAGCTTTCCGCCCTGCAGACCGCCGCGAACAACCTCACCGGCGTCGACTTCAACACCTCGCCATTGGCGTCCATGTCGGCCACGGCCGGTAACACGGCGCTCTTCTCGGCCACCGCGAGCAACGGCTCGACCGCCGGCACCTACACCGTGAACATCACCCAGCTCGCCACGGCGGAGACGGGCATCTTCGTGCCTCCAACCTCTTCTGCGGGGGGCTCGTTCCAGATCAACGGCGCGACCGTCAACGTCAACGCAGGGGACAGCGCCACGCAGATCGCCGCGGCGATCAACGCGAACACGGCAACGGGCGTATCCGCCGCGGTCGTGACGGACAGCGGGGGCACTCAGAACCTGATTCTCACCGGCCAAAGCACGGGCACCAACTATACGCTCAGCGACCCGAGCGGCCTGCTGGGAACGGGCACGACCACCAGTGCCCAGAAGGCCCAAGCCACGATCGACGGCATTGCCGTCTCGAGCAACACCAACACCTTCTCCAACATCGTGAACGGCGTCGACCTCACGGCCAGCGCGACGGGCTCGAGCACGTTGACGGTCGCCGCGG
>DATNPP010000545.1:0-3862 GCA_036703175.1 Oscillatoriaceae cyanobacterium | reverse complement strand
GACAAAACGACTGCGCTCATCCAAGCGTTCCACAGCCTGTTCCCAGGGCAGGCGCAGGCGGCTGTCGTATTCCCGGAACTCCATCAGGCCGGGGTTGAGATGGAGAACATGCAAAAGGAGATCGGCCGTGGTGCGAATTCCGCGTTCGGCGCCCCGATCCTCGCGTTTGTGGAGGGCCTGAAGAACGGCCTCGATGCGATCAAGGAATTCGTCTCCTGGTTGCGCGACCTCATGCCTGCAGGAGTCGACGTTGGCGAGATCCTGACGCAAATGGCGCAATCGCTCGGTACGCTCGCATCCATCGTACTGTCGCTCCTGGCACCGCTCGCGCTTTTCAAGGGGGCAGTAGCGACGCTATCGATGCTCGGTGTCCCGTTTGCCGGCGCGGTCGCTGCGGCCGGCGCTGCAGCGTTCGCGCTGGGTACCTTCATCAGTCAAATCGAAGTAAGTGGGGTTAAGATAAAGGACTGGGTCGCCATCGGGATCGTGTGGATTCAAGGGAGACTGGGCGACATCTGGGACGGGCTTCGGCGGACGTGGGTCGAACTCAAAGCCGCTGGAGACGTGCTTTGGGATGGCCTAAAGCTCGCTACGGCCGAGGGGGTAAAGTTGATCATTCAGCATCTTCTCCTTCTGGGTGAAGCGTGGAACGCAGTGCCGTTCCACAAGGAGATCAACCTCGACAATCTCAAGAATGCGCTCGCTGGAGTGAAGAACCTGATCGACGCCGAGGTGCAGGCAATTCGCACCGCGGGAGCCGATGCACGGAAAGAAATCGCAAAGATTGATGCCGAGCAGGCCAAGCGACAGGCCGAAAACCTGTCGCTGATGACGTATATCTACGACACCAGCAAGGTGAGCCCCAAGAAGTCAGCGCCGACGCGCAGCGCGGAACCGAGGAACAACCCGAATCCGACGATCCCTGGATCAGAGGAACAGGCAAAGCTACAGCGCAACTTCGAGCTCGAAACGCAGCTCCTTCAGGCGAAGAACGCCGGCAACCAGGCCGAAGTGGATCGGCTCGCGATTCTAATCGAGCAGAACAAGCTCGAGCAGGAGCTCGCGCAGGTCGATGCGACCAAACGAACGCCGCTTATCAAGGCGCGCCTCGATGCGGAGAAATCGGCACTCGCACTGCAGCGCCAACGCACGCAGGACGAGTTAACCCTGAGCCAGAAGCTCGGCGCACTTGAGATTCAACGGGCAAATATCGAAGCCGGCCTCTACACAACGACCGAGCAGAAGCAACGGGCGATTGTGCCGCTACTCGAGCAGGAGAATAAGCTGATCGCGGAACGGATCGCTCTTCTCGAGCATCAACTCGCGGCAGGCGTGACAGAGAAGGACCAGCAGACGATCCAGCAGCAGCTTGATCAGCTTCGGCAGAAGCAGGCCCAGAACACACGCGCGAAGGAGGAAGCGCAGCCGCAGACCTTCATACAGGGTGCGGAGCAGGGCCTCAGTGGGAAGGGCGGGTTCCTGGAATCAATCGGCAGCGCCGCAAATGTTGCCGCCCAGTCTGTCACGGACACGCTTAACAGCGCGCTGCAGGGCACGGCTGGGTTAATCGAGAACCTTTGGACCCGGACGAAGAGCTGGGGCGATGCATGGCGCGGGATGATTGTCGGTGTTGGGCAACAGTTCTCGCAGATGGCGTCGCAAATGGTGGCGAAGCTCCTCTGGAAATTCGGGATCGAGAAGTCACTCACCGCGTTGGCGGTCATGTTTCACATCACCGGTGAGAAAACGAAGACGGCCGCAACGCTCACCGGATCCGTCACGCGCTTGGGCGCGACCGTGAAAGAGGCACTCGCATCGGTCTATCACGGCGCCGTCGAGGCGTTCGAAGCGCTGGCGTCTATCCCGTATGTCGGCCCGTTCCTCGCTGGCGCGGCGATGGCGGCCGCGCTCGCCGGCGGTATCGCGCTGGTTTCGAAGATCGGCCACGCGGACGGCGGCATTATCAGCGGACCGGGCGGGCCGCGTGATGATCGAATTCCAGCGATGCTCTCGAATGGCGAGGCCGTCACGCGCGCCTCGGTCGTCAGCAGGTTCGGCGAGCGCTTCTTCAATCGGCTGAATTCCGGCGTTCTCGATCTGGCCGCGCTGCCGGGCAACGTCACCCGCGGCATGGCATCGCCGGTGTACGCCGGCGCCGGCGGCAGTTCCGTGGCCGGCGGCACGGGCGGCACGCTGCAGTCGATGCTGCGCGATTTCGCGGGCCGGATTACGCCGGTGATCGTGCAGAGCGAGCAGCAGGCGACGCGGATCCACCGTCAGGCGGCCGCGAGCGACGTAATTTGGATCATCAACAACAACCGCGACAAAATCTTTAAGCGCGGTCCCGGCTGAGCCTCCGCTCGCCGTTCTGGATTCGCATGAAAATCGACCCTCTGTGGTAAACTCGTTAGCGTCGTGAACCGTCTCTTTCCAACTTCAGCATCGGATTCTTCCACTCCCGCATCACGGGAGACTGCTGCCGCCCAGTACACGGTGGCGCGTTTCGCCGAGGTACTCGGTCGCGACGCCCGCACCTTGCGTGACGCACTCGCCGGGCGTGAACCGGACGGGCATGGCATGGTGTCCGGCAACGTCGCCAAGACATACCTGATCAGCTCCCTTCCGGACAAGTATAGGCTGGCGCTGGAGGCCTTGGCGCGGACGCGTGGATACGATTCCGCTGAACGGCTGCTCACCCGTGAAACCACGCCCTGGTCGCATGCGGTTCCAATCGCGCAAATTCATCCCGTAGAAATTCAACGGGCCAAGAAGCGCGCGGGCGCCCTCGCGCGCTGGGTCGCCGCATTGTGCGAGGGCAGCGCGACTGTTGCGGAAATTCAATCGCAGGCAATCGAAGCCCACGTCGGTGCGCTTGGGTACGGGCTTTCCGCGCCGGCGATTGACGGCATCATGCGCCGCGCAGTCCAGCGCGACGGCGGCCGGCACGAGTTTGATCGGTGGGAGCTCTATTTGCCGGAGAATCCGCGCCGGGTCAGCGCGACTCCCGAGGAGAGCGACGTGTCGGAGTTCGACCAGGTCGACGAATACCTGTCGAGCATCGACGGGATGAATCCTACAACTGCAGACCGTTCATGGGCGTGGACCGCGATGTGTGAAAATCTGCAGCAAATGGTGGAGGCGGGAGCAAACGCTCACCGGGCAAGGCGCCGTCTCATTCGCCACGTCTTTACCGTTGCGCCTTGGCTTTCTAGCTCGCGTGAGTCGCTGGCGAAATCATTCGCCCCAAAATGGGAGCGGTTTTGCGCGGGAGAACGGTTCCTCGAAGATCGCAGGCCCAAGAAGAGCGGCAACCACAAGGCGGTTTCGCTCACCGAGGAAGATGAAAAAAAACTGATTGCCCTTTCCATGAATGGTGGGCTGGCGCACGCATGGCGCGAGCTGCTTCGGCGAGGCGAGCTATCGGCGGAAGTCTGTCAGACGTTCATCACCAATCCGCACAGCAAGAGCTACGTGCCGGCGCGAGTCCGAACACTTCTGACGCCTAAGATCGAGTCACTCCAGGATATCCATCATGGCCCTCGGCGCGCACGCCTCCGCGGAGCGTATATCACACGCGACTGGTCGGACGTGTTGGTTGGCGACTGGTACCAGTCGGACGATTGTACGCTCCCCGTGTACTTCTGGGACATCGGGCCGGACGGCGCGCCGAGGGCCGTACGGGGTCAGTTCCTGCCGATGATCGACCTGAAGTCGATGCGGATACTGGCGTTCGCGTTGCACCCGGAGAACAATTACACCGCACGCGTCATTCGTGGCTTGATCCTTAAAACCCACGACATTTTCGGTCTGCCCCGTGTCGGATTGTATTTCGAAAACGGAATCTGGAAGTGCTCAAAGCTGC
>DATNPP010000529.1:0-17771 GCA_036703175.1 Oscillatoriaceae cyanobacterium | reverse complement strand
ATCAATCTGATTCCGTACCACCCGACGGGCGTCGAGTTCGAACGCACGCCCGAGCCCGAGGCGCGCCAGTTCGCGCGCACGCTCGAATCCGCCGGTTTTCCGACGGCCATTCGCGCCGAGCGCGGCCTCGAGATCGAGGCCGCCTGCGGGCAGCTCAAACGCCAACTGGCGTCGTTGAAGGGCTAGTTATGGCGGAGTTGGTCGAGACGCTCACGGGCACCGTGGTGAGCCAGCAGGCCAACTTCTTCTACGTGCGCGCGGGCGAGCAGGAGTACGCCTGCTTTCTGCGCGGCAAGCTGAAAAAATCGGGCGAGACGCCGGTGGTGGGCGACCACGTGATCATCACGCTCGAGCCCGTCAGTGCCGAGGAGAAGCTGCCGCCGCCGCGCGAGGGCTCCTTGGCCCTGCCCGAGCCCAGCGGCGAGCCGGTGGTGCGCCGCGGCTTTCTCGACGAGCTGCAGCCGCGCAAGAATCTGCTCAAGCGGCCGAGCATCGCGAACGTCGATCAGATCCTGCTGGTCTTCGCGGCCGCGCAGCCGCCCTTCAATCCGCTGCTGCTGGACAAGTTCCTGGTCACGACGGCCTACAACGGCTTCGCGCCGCTGATCGTGCTCAACAAGCGCGATTTGGTCAGCGGAAGCGAGCTCGACGCGTGGGTCTCGGCCTATCGGGCGCTCGGCTATACCGTGATTCCGACCGAGGCCACGCCCGCGGGCGTGCGCGATTTGCTGCCGCATCTGGCGCACAAGACCTCGGTGCTCGCGGGGCCGTCCGGCGTGGGCAAGAGCTCGCTCGTCAACGCGCTCGCGCCCGGGCTCGAGCTGCGCACGCTCGACGTCTCGGCCAAGCTGCAGCGCGGCCGCCACACGACGCGCCACGCGGCGCTCTATCCGCTGCCCGGCATTCCCGGTGCGCTGCTCGCGGACACGCCGGGCTTCTCCTTCCTCGAGATCGAGGCGATCGCCCCGCCCGAGCTCGGCTGGTACTTTCCGGAGATGGTGCCGCACATTCCGGACTGCAAGTTCCCGAGCTGTCTGCATCAGCACGAGCCGCAGTGCGCGGTGCGCGATCACGCCGAGATGAGCGAAATGCGCTACGACAGCTACGTGCGCTTTCTCGACGAGCTGCTCGCGCTCGAGAAGGTGAATGCCGAACGGACCAGCAAGGTCGAATCCGGCATGAAGGCCCGCGGCGGCCGCACGGGCCAGGAAGAGCGATTGGTGAAGGTGGACGCCGCGGACCGCGAGGCGAACCGGCGCGCCATGAAGCAGCAGCTCGCGAACTTCGACTTCGAGGAAGACGAGCTCGACGACGACGAGGAATAGCGGTCCGCGGGGAGAGCTCCCCCACCCAGTCCGTGTCCCTGGACGGGCCACGGACGTCCCTCCCCCCCACCGAGGGGAGGGGGCGAGCGTTGGTTGGCTGGGGCGCGCGTTCGTGGGCTGGGGCGTTCCTGCGGAACGCTGATTGCTGCTGGCACGCTCACTCCAGACGATGGATAGTGCCGCGTCTCGAAGCAGCGGAATCTCTCCACCGCCGCAAAGCGGCGTCCCCTCCCCTCGGTGGGAGGGAGGGACGTTTGAGCCCCGTGCAGGGGCGAAAACTGGGTGGGGGGGGTCCCCCCCGCGGACCGCCGGGAGACTTTCCGACGCTCGCCACCGCGCCTGGCATCCGGTAAAATGGGAGCCGAAATCCCGTTTTATCGAAGGAGACACCCCATGCCGGTCGACGCCGCTTCTATTCACGTGATTCTGCCCGATGGCTCCCGCCGGGAGCTGCCCACGGGCACCACGGTCGGCGGATTGGCGGAGACCATCAGCCGCGGCCTGGCGAAAAAGGCGGTGGCCGGCCGCGTCAACGACGACGTCGTCGACCTCTCGCGGGCGCTTTCCGAGGGCGATCGCGTCGCGATTCTGACGACGGACGACAAGGACGCCCTCGAGGTATTGCGCCACAGCACGGCCCATCTGATGGCCATGGCGGTGCAGAAGCTCTACCCGGGCGCGAAAGTGACGATCGGCCCGGTCACGGACGAGGGCTTCTTCTACGACTTCGACTACGAGCGCGGCTTCACGCCGGACGACCTCGAGAAGATCGAGAAGGAGATGCGCAAGCTCTCCGAGGCCAAGTACGACGTCACCCGCAGAGAGATTCCGCCGGCGGAGGTGGCTTCGACGGTTCAGCGCTTCCGCGCCGAGGGCGAGCCCTACAAGGCCGAGATCCTCGAAGACATCGTCGCGCAGCACCCCGACGCCGTCGTGACGGTGTACGGCCAGGGCGACTGGAGCGATTTGTGCCGCGGCCCGCACGTGCCCAACACGGGGCTCGTCAAGTACTTCAAGCTGCTGTCGGCCGCCGGCGCCTACTGGCGCGGCAACGAGCAGAACAAGATGCTGCAGCGCATCTACGGCACGGCCTACTTCAGCGAGGCCGACCTCAAGGCGCACCTCACCCGGCTCGAAGAGGCCGCCAAGCGCGACCACCGCAAGCTCGGCAAGGAGCTCGAGCTGTTCATGTTCAACGAGGTGGCGCCGGCGATGCCCTTCTTCTTGCCGAAGGGGGCCTTCGTCTACAACCGATTGGTGCAGTTCATTCGCGACCTCTACGAGCGCTACGATTACCAGGAGGTCATCACGCCGCTCGCCTACACGCCCGAGATGTTCCGCACCAGCGGCCACCTCGGCAACTACAACGAGAACATGTACCGCCTCTGGACCGAGGACGAGCTCGAGGAAGGCTGCAAGCACGACCACCTGACCGCCGAGTTGAAGCAAGATTCGTTCGTGCTCAAGCCGATGAACTGCCCGAGCCACTGCGTGATCTTCGGCGCGAAGAAGCGCAGCTACCGCGAATTGCCGTGGCGCGTGGCGGACTTCGCGCGCTTGCATCGCTACGAGCGCGGCGGCGTGGTGCACGGCCTCGCGCGCGTGCGCTCGTTCTCGCAGGACGACGCGCACATCTTCTGCACCGAAGCGCAGGTGGCGAGCGAGATCGAGAAGTTCATCAAGTTCCTCTACGAGGTCTACTCGATTCTGCAGTTCCGGGACGTGCAGATCAAACTCGCGACGCGCCCCGAGAAGCGCATCGGCACGGACGCGCAGTGGGATCGCTCCGAGGCGGCGCTCGCCGCGGGCCTCGACAGCGCTGGCCTCGCCTACGAGGTGACGCCGGGCGAAGGCGCCTTCTACGGCCCGAAGATCGAGTTCCACGTCAAGGACGCGATCGGCCGCAGCTGGCAGCTCGGCACGATTCAGTACGATCCCAATTTGCCCGAGCGCTTCGATTTGTCCTACATCGGCGAAGACGGCCAGCCGCATCGCCCCGTGATGCTGCACCGCGCCATCCTCGGCTCGCTGGAGCGCTTCTTCGCCGTCTACCTGGAGCACTGCGCCGGCGCGTTCCCGCTCTGGCTGGCGCCCACGCAGGCGGTGGTGGTGCCGATCAGCGATGAAGCGCACGCCTACGCGGTCGAGGTGCGCGAGCAGCTGCGCGACGCGGGCTTGCGCGTCACGCTCGACGATCGCAACGAGTCGCTCAATTACCGCATTCGCGAGGCGCAGCTGCAGAAGGTGCCGTACATGCTCGTGATCGGCAAGCAAGAGGTCGAGGCGCGCTCGGTGGCCGTGCGCACGCGCACGGGCGGCCGCAACCGCGTGCTGCCGCTTTCCGAGGTGCAAAGCCTGATGCTTCAGGAGCAAAACACCAAGCACCCCGAGCCGCTGCTCGTGCCGCCCGCCGAGCCGGTTCAGGCCTAGAATTCTCGCTTCCGCCGGCGCGTTTGCAAAGGCGGAAGCGGTTTTGGGGGTCTGTCTGAGCCTCGCCTAGCGCTCAATCGCCTGGCAGTGTGCATGCCAGGCGGCGAGCAGTCGGGCTTCTTCTTCGGGCGCGAGCCCTGCTTTCAAGGCCGTTCCCACGGGACGCGTGCGATGCCAGGCCAGCGTGTCGCGCATCGTCTCGGCAAGCGGTCGGAAGCGCAGGCCGTGGGCGATCGCCCGCGAGGCGTCCGCCTGCGCGAATCCGAGGGCCTCCTCGGGCACCCAGAGCGGAAAATTCTCCGACGAAAGCGCTTGCTGGGCCTCCAGCCAGGCCGTATCCGCCCAAACGACGCGCGAGCGCGCCTCCGTGACGGCGTCGGCTTCGGCCAAGAAATCCGCGAGCGGCAGCGGCTGCGCCGGTCCGACCGCGTTGTAGGCCCCCGTGAGGCGCGTACGCGCGGCTTCGAGCATCCAATCGGCCAGGTCCCGCGCGTCGATGAATTGTACCGGGCGATCGGGCGTGTCCGGCGCCAGCACCTCGCCACCGCGCGCCATGCGCGCGAGCCAGTAGGTGAAGCGATCGCTCGTGTCGTAGGGCCCCACCACGATACCAGGGCGGACCATCAGCGCCCGGCCCGGCATCGCGGCTTCGAGGGCGCGCTCACAGAGCACCTTCAATCCGCCGTACGTTTCCCAGGTGACCGCTTCGACGGTCGGATCCGCGAGCGCGGCGAGCGGCGTGGTCTCACGCATGGCGTGACGCGGATCGGCATAGACCGAGATGCTCGACACGAAGACGTAGTGGTCGACGGCGTTCGCCAGCAAGCGCGCCGAGTCGCCAACCAGGCGCGGCACGTACCCCGAGGTGTCGACCACGACGTCCCAGCGACGCCCCTCCAGCGGCGCGAGGCCGCCGTCGCGATCGCCGTGCAGGTGCTCGGCCTGCGCAAAGAGATCCGCCCCGCGCTTGCCGCGATGGAAGAGCGTCACCTCGTGGCCCTGCGCCAGCGCCGCGTCGACCAGATGGCGCCCGACGAAGAGCGTGCCGCCCAACACCAACAGCTTCATGGTCTCCTCCTTCGCAGCAAGCCGGCGATGTCAGCTTACCACGAAGGCCACGCGCGACCGCGTGCCGCGAGGACTGGACATCCTGTACGGGCATTGGTCTAGGGTTTCGGAGGGGGCGGCGCCTTGGGCGCCGGCATGGCCTTCGGCGCCGGCTTCGGCTTGGGAGCCGGCGTGGCCTTCGGCGCCGGCGTCAGCTTGGGAGCCGGCGTGGCCTTCGGCGCCGGCGTCGGCTTGGGAGCCGGCGTGGCCTTCGGTGCCGGCGTCGGCGGAGCGGCATCCCTTGGGGGCTGTTCCGGCGGCGTCATGTCCGCCCCAGCCGTGAACGGGGCGTCGGCGGAGGTCGCATCGGGCGGGCCCGCCGCGTCAACGTCTTTCTGAGGAGCGTTCGGCGGCTTCGCGGCCTCATCCAGAAGCGGGGCGATCGCCGGGGTGTCCGACGCCAATTTCTCGACACGTTGCCGCACGGCCTGCTTGTCGGTGAGCGGCGGCAGATCGGACGCGTGCAGAAGCGCCTTGGCTGCCGCCTTGAAAGCGGCGAGATCGAGTTTGGCGGGCGGCTTCGGCGCCGAGGTGAGCGCCGTGGCGACCAGCGTGGTGCCGAGGTCGACATCCGCCTCGACGCTGACGGCGTCGGGTTGCGTCAGCGTCAACAACGGCACGGCCAGGTTCGGAATGCCGACGTGCACCACGTAGACGCGACCGGTGGGCACGCCCGTCAAGGAGAAGCGCCCCTGGGCGTCCGTCGTGGTGGAAGACACGCCCACCACCGGCGTTCCCGAGGCCTCGAGCAGGCTGACCTGCAGCCCCGCGACCGAGGGCGTGTCGACGGAGAACACCGCGCGATCGCCGGTCAAGTTGCCGGCGCCCGCCGCGATCACGTTGCCGGCACCCGCCGCAATGACGTTTCCGGCCCCCGCCGCAATGACGGCGGCGGGCGCGACCTGTCCCGTGATGAGGGCGTAGCTGCCGATGTGGCTGATCTCGGCGGGCGGCACGAAGGCCGTCCCCGAAGGGGCTGCCGGCGCTGCGGCCAGCGTGGAGGCCGGCAACGGCAACGGCGGCGCCTGAACGCATCCGGCCGTCGCCAGCATGAGAGGCAACATCACTTGACACAATGACTTCCGCATCCTACCTCCTCGTTCGGCACGTCGCCGCAGCGACGATGACGATGGAACGGCCTCGGTGACAATCGCCGCCAAGAATGCCCGCTCTTGGAGACGGCCGAGCGTCCTGGTTCCATCAAACCCGACGAATGCGGAATCCCTTTCGTGCAGAAGCACCGATCTCTTTGGAAGAATTTTGAAGGTCGGCAACTTGAGGTCGATACGACGAAGATTCGGCGCCGCCCGCACCAGACGTGCATCGCTTTGGCCGGTTGCTCGCCGTGATGAGACCTGGCCCGTTCCGCAGGCGCAAACGGAAGACCCCCACCGGCGTTTCGGTGGGGGTCGAGAATGAGACGGCTACTGCGCGGTGCCGCTGGCCGGCGGCGCGGGCCAGTGGCCCTTGCCGAAAGCACGGGGACCATTCCCCCACGCGCCATGCGGCGCCACGGCGCCACTGGCAGGCATGCCTGGCCATTGCGGGGCCTTGCCGGGGCCGAAACCCTGCGGGCCATGCCCGTGGCCCCAGCCGCCACGGCCGAAGCCGCCGCGCGGACCGCCCAAGCCGAGCGGGCCGCCCGGATGATCGAAGAGCGCCTTGCGCTGATCGAGGCTCAGCGACTCGGCGAACTTGCAGAAGGCGTCCACCGGGAAAGCCGGATGCTGCGGCGCCGCAAGCCCCGAGGTGTCCCCGTTCTGCCAGAAGGCGACCATGGCCGCGCGGCGATCGGCGCCCGGCTTGGGCGCGTTCGCATGCATCGCGGCCAAGGCATCGAAGGCCGCTTGCTGGTCCGCCGTGAGGTTCAGCTTGGTGAGCAGCGGGTTCTTGCCGGGCGCGAAGCTCGGCGTGCCTTGCGGCCGCTGCGGTTTCGTCTGCAGCTGGGCCACGATCTTCGCGCGCTGGGCGTCGGTGAGCACGGCGCGGACCGCGCCGAGCATCGCCGCGCGCGAAGGCGGCTGGTGGCTCGCGAAGGCCTGCTGTTGGGCGGCGAGCGCCGTGCGCAGCGTCGCGTCGTCCACCGTGGGGGCAAGAAGCGCATCGCGCAAGGCCTGGCCCGCTTTGCCGGACGGCGCACCCGAGGGCTTCGCCGGGCGGAACTTCGCGGCGATCGCCTGCAATTGCTGCTTCTGGGCAGCCGTCAAATCGAGGCCCTGCAGCATGCCGAGCATGCCGGCGCCGCCGCGCCCGAAGTGGCCCTGGGCGCTCCAGTGGCCGGGCTTCGCGGTGCCTGAGGCGTTCGCGTCGATCTGCATCGCGCTCGAGGGGTTGCCGGACTGACCGCAGGCGGCCAACAGGGCCGTGGAGGCCAATACGAGCATCAGGGAACGGAAGGCGTGGGGCAAGCTCTTTTCCTCCGCGAAAAAACGGCGAGGCGGGTGGGGAACGCCCGGAGTATCGCATGGCCCCTTGGCGCCATTTCGTCCGCAAGGTTAAGTCGCGAATAAAAAATGGCCAAGTTGCGCGCGCGGCGTGCTGAGCGCCAGATGCGGGTAGAAAAGGGCTGTAACCCGCGTCGTCACGAGGTTGACAAAGTGCTGACAAACGTCCCGGCTATCAGAGGAATCGCTCACGCGCCTCGCCGAGAAGGATCCACCGCTTTGCGCAAGCTCTTGTTGATCGACGACGATCAGACCCTGGCGTTCATTTTGCAAACCTACCTCGCCCAACATGGCTTCGAGCTCGCCTGGGCGGACCGGCCCTCGAAGGGGCTCACGATGCTCGCCGAACGCCCCGAGTTGCTGCTGCTCGACGTCATGCTGCCCGAGCGGGACGGCTTCGAGGTCTGCCGCCAGCTGCGTGACGAGGGCGACACGACGCCGATCATCATGCTCACGGGCAAGGGCGCGGATCTGGACCGCATCTACGGCCTCGACCTCGGCGCCGACGACTACCTCGCCAAGCCCTTCAATCATCGCGAGCTCGTGTCGCGCATCGAGGCGGTGCTGCGCCGCCACGCGCCCGTGTCGAGCTCGGACAACAGTTTGGACCTGTCGCGGCGATCGCTGCGCCTCGACGGCCGCGAGATTGCGCTCACCGCCGCCGAGTTCCGATTGTTCCGCGCGCTCGCGCAGAACCCCGGGCGCATCTATTCACGCAACGAGCTGCTGGACCTGATGGACGACGCGGGCGTCTCTGAGAGCTACGATCGGGCGATCGACTCGCACATCAGCCGACTGCGCGCGAAGATCGAGGAGAATCCGCGCGAGCCGAAGCACTTGCTGACCGTGCGCGGCCTCGGGTACCGCTTCGAATGGTGATGCCGGCCCGCGTTCTCGCCTGGCACCGCTCGCTGGTCTTCCGGGTCTACCTCTACGCGGCCGTGGCCTTCGCCGTGTCGCTGCCGGTGATCCTGGGCTGCTTACACATGGTCGAGGAATCACACCACCGCGCCGACATCGTGCGCTTCGTCCGGCCGCAGCTCGCCTTCATTCAGCAGGACCTCGAGCGCCACATGACGGGCGATCGCCCCTCGGAGCAAGAGCTCACGACCCTCTCGCGGCTACTGCACGAGCGCTTCCGCTTCGTGCCCTGGAACGAGCGCGCCGCGTTGCCAGCGAGCCTCGGCAGCGATGCGCTGTTGGTCGACGAGCGCCCGCTCGACCAGGATCCGCAGCATTGGGTGCGCCTGGATTACGACGGCAAGCCGGTGGGCGCCGTGGAGGTGCTGGCGGATCGGCCTTCGCCGGTCCACGAAGCGCTGCTGCGCCTCGAGAAAACCGATCGCCCGCTGGCCGCCGAGTTGAAGCAAGCGCGGGCGCTGCGGCAACGCCAGCCCTTCTGGCGCCGCGGGCCGCTCGCCTTCCTCTTCGGTCCACTGCTGGTGCCGCAACTGGCCTGGATCTGGGCGCTGTTGCTGTTGCTCGTGATCGTGCCGCCGATCGCGCTGTGGGTGATCCGCCCGCTGCGCGGCATGGTCGGCGTGGCGCGCCGGCTGGGCGAGGGCGATCTGGACACGCCGGTCGCCGTGCTGCGCAAGGACGAGTTCGGCGAGCTCGAGCGCGCCTTCGAGCAGATGCGCTGCCAGCTGCGCGACCTGCTGCGCCAGCAGGCCCAGCTGATCGAGCAAAAGGAGCGCCTGCTGACGGACGTCTCGCACGAGATTCGCGCGCCGCTCACGCGATTGATGATGTTGCTGCCGCTGCTGCGCCAGGAGGGCGCCTCCGGCGCCATGACCGATCTGTTCGAGGCCGAGCTGGCGGGCGCCGAGGAGCTGCTGCGCGGCGTGCTGACGCTCGCGCGAGGCGGCGCGCCGGCCGCGATGCGCCACGAGCGGGTCGACCTCGCCGCGATCGCCGAGCGCCTCGTCGCGATGCGCGAGCCGGTGGCCGCGAACCGCGCGATCGCGCTCGCAGCCGAGCTCTCGACCGCCGTGGTGCAGGGCGACGAGCGCCAGCTCGAGGTCGCCATGCGCAATCTGCTCGACAACGCGCTCAACTACGCGGGCACGGGCAAGCACGTGCGCCTCGTGACCGGCACCGACGCGCAGCCCTTCGTGCGCGTGGAGGACGACGGCCCCGGCATTCCGGCCGCCGATCTGCCCAACCTCTTCGAGCCCTTCTACCGGCCGGACACCTCCCGCAGCCGTGAATCGGGCGGCGCGGGGCTCGGGCTCTCGATCGTCAAGCGCATCGCGGACAGCCACGGCGGCAGCGCCCGGCTGGATTCCGTCGAGGGACAGGGCACGCGCGTCGAGTTGCGCTTTCCGGTCGCCGAAGCGCCGGTGACGGCGCGTTAGGCGACGCCCACGCCGAGAATGCCGCGCGCCTGGCGGCAATCTGCGCGAATTTGCTCGACCAGCGCCTCGATCGAGGGGAAGGCCTGCTCCGCACGCAAGCGCGCGACCAGGCTCAGCTCGAGCGTCTGGCCGTAGAGGTCGCCCGCGAAGTCGAATACGTGCGCCTCGATCATCAGCTTGGGCGGATTGAAGGTCGGCCGCTGGCCGATGTTCACCACGCCGGCGTAGCGGCGATCGCCGATCCGCACCCAGCACGCGTAGACGCCGAACGCCGGCAGCAGCTTGTCGGGCGCCACTTCCAAGTTGGCGGTCGGAAACCCGATTTGCCGGCCGCGCTGATCGCCATGCACCACCTTGCCCGACAGCGTGTAGTCGTAGCCCAACAGCGCGTTCGCCTCGGCCAGCTGGCCCGTCGCGAGCAGCTCGCGAATGCGCGACGAGCTGACCACCGCGCCCTCGCCCTCGATCGGCTGCACGACGTGCACGGGAAAGCCGTGCTGATCGCCCAGTGCCTTGAGCACCTCGGGATTGCCCGCCGCCTTGTGGCCGAAGTGGAAGTTGAAGCCGGTCACCACGCCGCGCGCGTGCAGCTGACCGACCAGAATGCGCGTCACGAAAGCCTCGGGCGCGAGCGCCGCGAGATCGGGCGTGAAGTGCGCCGCGACGCAGGAATCGAGCCCGATCTTCTCGAGCCGGGCGAGCTTCTCGGGCCAGGGGGTCAGCTGCGGCACGGGCCGATCGGGGCGCAGAATCGTGCGCGGATGCTCGATGAACGTGAAGACCGAGGCGCTCACGCCGAGGGCGTCGGCCAAGCGCTGCGCACAGGCGATCACGCGCTGATGGCCCTGGTGCAGGCCGTCGAACTGGCCGATCGCGATCACCGTCGGCAGCAGCTCGCGCTCGACGGTGAGGTGGGGGTAGTGGAGCAGGTTGACTTTCATGGGGTCTCTCGAAGAATCGCCCTCATTGTACCGCACGGCGTCAGGAATGAAGCGTCTGGCGCTGACGAACGGCTTCGTAGAGGCAAATCGTGGCGGCCATGGCCGCATTCAGGCTCTCGGCATGTCCCGGCATGGGGATTTTCACGCGCCAGGTGGCATAGGCCTCGTCCTCGGCGCTGAGGCCCGCGCCCTCGTTGCCGATCAAAAAGGCGACGCCGCCGCGGTAGTCGTGGGCGTAAAGCGAGCTGTCCGCGCCCAGCGTCAGCGCCGCGACGGGCAGCTGCGGATGGCGGGCGCGAAACTCAGCGAGCGGCTCGCGCGCGATCGGCAAATGAAAGAGCGAGCCCATGCTCGCGCGCACGGTCTTGGGCGCGTAGGGGTCGACCGTCTGATCCGTCACGAGCACCGCCGTCGCGCCCGCGGCGTCGGCCGCGCGAATCAGCGTGCCGAGGTTGCCGGGGTCCTGCAGACGGTGGGCGATCGCCACGAGCGCGTTTGCGGGCAGCGCCAAGGGCGCCGGTTCGGGCAGCGGCAGCACGGCGACGACGGGATCGGGCGTCTCGGTGGTGGCGATCGCCGCGAGCACGTGCGCGCTCACCTCGTAGCGCTCGCCGGTCAAGATGCTGAATGGCGCGAGCGCCGCGTGCGCGCGCCACCAGTCGGCGGTCGCGAAGGTCATCACGGGCGATTGGCCCCAAGTCAGGGCCTCGCCCAGAAGCTTGGTGCCCTCGACGAGAAACATGCCCGCCGCCTTGCGGCCCTTGCGGCTCTCCAAGGAGCGGGCCAGCTTGACGCGCGGATTCTGAAGGCTCGAGAGCGGTTGAATCGGCATAAAAAAAGGCGGGGCCGAAGCCCCGCTCGTAAACGCCCTAGGCGCTCAGGCTCTGCTTGGCCGAAGCCACGAGCTGATTGAAGGTGTTCTGGTCGTTGACGGCCAGATCGGCGAGGACCTTGCGGTTGACCTCGATGTTGGCGCGCTTGAGGCCGTTGATCAGCTGGCTGTAGCTCATGCCCTCGAGGCGAGCGGCCGCGTTGATGCGCTGGATCCACAGGCGACGGAAGTCGCGCTTCTTGGTGCGGCGGTGGCGGTACGAGTAACGCAGCGCCCGCATCATGGCCTGGTTGGCGGCCCGGAAGACCTTGCTGAGCGAACCCCGGAAGCCCTTCGTGAGCTTGAAGACGGTCTTGTGCTTGGTGCGGTTGGCAATTCCACGTTTGACGCGCGGCATAGTTGAACTCCTTATACGACGGAGGCTCAGCCCCCGAGCAAACTAACGCAAATACTGGGGGTAAGGCAGCGCCAGGCTAACGCGGCGCTCATCGGTCTTGTCGACCTCGGCCTTGCCCTCGAGGCTGTGCTTGCGGGCGGAGCTCTTGCCAACCAACAGGTGCTTGCGGCCGGCCTTGCGGCGCATCAGCTTGCCGGAGCCGCTGACCGAAAAGCGCTTGGCGCTGGCGCGGTGGGTCTTCATCTTGGGCATGGGGAACTATTTCTCCTTCTTCGGGGCCAGAATGATGAAGAGCGTGCGCCCTTCCATTTTAGGCTCCCGCTCGATCAGGGCGATGTCTTCCACATCGCGGGCGAAGCGCATGAGCAGTTCGGAGGCGAGCGCGTTGTGCTGAACTTCGCGCCCTCGGAAGCGAATGGTGACCTTCACCTTGTCGCCTTCCTTGATGAACTTCTGGAGGCTGCGCAGCCGCACCTGGTAATCGTGCTCGCCGATCTTGTAGCTCAAGGTCAGCTCCTTGAGGCTCACCACGTGCTGCTTCTTCTTCGCTTCGCGCAGCTTCTTTTCGGTCTCGAACTTGTGCCGACCGTAGTCCATGATCTTGGCGACGGGGGGATTCGCGTCCGCGGCCACCAGGACGAGGTCCAACCCCTTTTCCTGAGCGATGCGCAGCGCCTCGCGGGCGGGCAGAATTCCGAGCTGATCCCCGTTATCGTCGATCGCGCGCACTTCGCGGGCGCGAATGCGATCGTTCATGACGGCCGTATCTTTGTTAATGGTCGTTACCTCCAAAACAAAGCGAGCAGGTGCAAAACACCTACTCGACCAAACCTCATTCCGATTGTGAGGCTGGCTACCACGGCGAACATTCCGTTGCCGGGTGAGAAGGGTTCACTTCTGCTTGCACCAGTGAGACGCCCTCATTGTACGGGGCGCCGGCATTGGGTGTCAAGCGTGCCGCGGCTTCGCAGCGGCGCACGCTCGGAGTCGATTCGATCAGAAGGACTGGAAGTGCGTGCTGACGATGGTCTTCGGGCTCTGGGCCAGATCGAGCGCCGCGTTGCCGATCTTCACCACCGGCCGCAAGGGGTTCTGGCGATTGAGCTGCACCACCTGGGCGATCTCGCCCGAGTTGAGCTTGACGAACGCATGTAAGGGGTACGGCACGATGTAGCGCAGAAAGCCGCGAATGACGCGCGGATCGAGGCCCTGCTTCTCGCCCGTGCGAATGGCGTTGTACGCGAGCTCGGGCGCGAAGCGCGCGCGATAGCTGGTATCCGAGACGAGCGCGTCGTAGACCTCGGCGATCGCCACGATCTTGGACATCTCGTGGATCTGCGGCTCCTGCAAGCGCAGCGGGTAGCCGCTGCCGTCGTTGCGCTCGTGATGCTCGTAGACGATGCGCGCCGTGAGCGGGGTGGCCCAGGGCATCTTCTCGAGAATGCGCTTGCCCATGAGCGGATGGGCGCGCAACAGCTCGATCTCGTGCGGCGTGAGCGGGGAGGTCTTGTCCAGCACCTCGGGCGGAATCGCCGTCTTGCCGATGTCGTGGCACAGCGCGGCGATCGCGAGCGTGCGCAGCTGCTCTTGATCGTAGCCGAGGGCCATGCCCATCACGGCCGAGAGGATGAAGACGTTCACCGGATGGCTGCGCTCGTGCGGCTGGTTGACCACGCGCACCTCGAGACCGTCGTTCAGGTTCTGGGCGTTCTTCGCGAGGCGCTCGAGTACCTCGTCGATCACGCGGCGCAAGCCGTCTTGCGTCGGCATCTGGCCGGCTTTCAGCTGCGCCTCCATCTGACCGATCGCCTGCATGGCGCCCATGACGGCGCGCTCGGGCAGCGGATGGGCCGGATTGTGGTAATAGCGCATCGGCGGCGGCACCGGACGCGGCGGCGCGGCGGGCGCGGCCGGCGGATAGCCCGGAGGCGCGGCATACCCTGGCGGTACGTAAGCGGGGGCGGCCCCCGGCACCGCCGGCACGGCGCCCGGAGGGGCCATGCCGGGATGCACCCACGCGGGAACGGGCGCGGGAGCAGGCGCCGCCGCCGGAGCCGCGGCCGGAGCCGGCGGCGGCGGTGCGGCCGGCGCCATGAACTCGGCGAGAATGTCGGGCAGCGCGGGAATCTCGATCTCGAAGGCGTCGAGGTCGGCCACTGAGGGCATGGCGGCCGCTTCGCCGGTGGGCGCGTCCAGGCATTCCAGAATGTTTTGTTCGAGGCCCTGACGGGTCAGGCGCTCGATGTAGCTCTCCGTGAGCACCGTGCCGGCCGGCAGCAGCACCTTGCCCGTTCCGGGATGTACCAGGGGCTTGTAGAGCTTCTTGCCTGGTGTGATGAGCCCATCGCTCAAGGGGTCCGTCCTTCCGCTCGATTGCTCGGTTTCCTTCAATATACCTGCAAAGCGTGGCGCTCTAACCGGCGCGCGGCGTCGTATGTTAAGATGGACCGCCAAGAGAAGGAGGCGGCACGCGCTATGAGCTCGGAGGTCTTTTTCGCGCAGCGGCGTGCCACTCAAGGCGGCGGCCTGCTCGACAAGCTGGAGCAGTTGTGCGACGCCGCCGGCTTTTCCCGCCTGGCGGGCGCCGGCGAGCTCGTGGCCGTCAAGATCGCCTTCGGCGAGCCCGGCAACACCACCATCTTGCGCCCGCAGTACGCGCAGCGGGTCGTGCGCAAGCTGCTGCAATACGGCGGCCGGCCTTTTCTCACCGACACGCTGCCGCTGCCCCCGAGCAAGCGCGCGACCGCGGTGGATGCGCTCGTTGCCGCCGCGCGGCATGGCTACGACGGGCTCGAGGCGCCGCTGGTGCCGGCGGACGGCCTGCTTGGCCATGACGCCGTGCGCGCGACGGGCGCCGAGCCGCTCGCCGAGGTCGAGCTGGCCGCGGCGATCGCCCAGGCGGACACGCTCGTGGGATTGAACCACTTCACGGGCCACGAGGCCAGCGGCTTCGCGGGTGCGCTCTGGAATTTGGGCTTCGGCGCCGCCGCGCTCGCCACCAAGCGGGCCATACTGGGCGACGAGCCGGGCAAGGGCCACGCGGCGCTGCAAGCGCGGCTCGTCGAGGCCGCCGCGGCGATCGCGCAGCAGAAATCGCAGCGCTGGGGCTTCGTCAATCTGCTGGTCGACCTCACGCCCGAGACCGACGACCAGGGCTACAGCGACGCGGCGGTGGTGCCGGACATCGGCGTGTTGGCCTCGCGCGATCCGGTGGCGCTCGATCAGGCCTCGGTCGACCTGTTCAATCAGACGGCGGGCATTCCGGGCACGCGCCTCGGCGATCCGCTGAGCCGCGACAAGCTGCACGAGCTGTATCCGCATGTCGATTGGGAGATTCAGCTGCGCGTGGCCGAAGCGCGCGGCGTGGGCTCGCGCGACTACGAGCTGATGATCATCTAGGAGGGACGGCTATGGAACGTTTGGATCAACGCGCACCCGATCAACTGCGCCCCACCACGATCCAGCGCGGCTTCACGCGCTACGCGGAAGGCTCCGTGCTGATCACGGCGGGCGAGACGCGGGTGCTGGTGACGGCCTCGGTCGAAGACAAGGTGCCGCCATTTCTGCGCAACACGGGGCAGGGCTGGCTGACGGCCGAGTACTCGCTGCTGCCGCGCTCGACGCACACGCGCACGCAACGCGAGGCGTCCCAGGGCCGCGTGGGCGGCCGCACGCACGAGATTCAGCGCCTGATCGGCCGCAGTCTGCGCGCCTGCGTGGATCTCAGCCAGATCGGCGAGCGCACGATTCTGGTGGACTGCGACGTGCTGCAAGCCGACGGCGGCACGCGCACGGCGGCGATCACCGGCGCGTTCGTGGCGGTGGTGGACGCGCTGCGCTGGCTCAAGGACAAGCGATTGATTCAGACGATTCCCGTGACCGAGCACCTGGCCGCCATCTCGGTGGGCGTGGTGGACGGCGTGCCGATGCTCGATTTGTGCTACGAGGAAGACTCGCACGCCGCGGTCGACATGAACGTCGTGGCGCTGGAGAGCGGCCGCTTCGTCGAAGTGCAGGCGACCGCCGAAGGCGCGCCGTACGACCGCGAGACGCTCGACAAGCTGCTGGATCTGGCGCAGAGCGGCATTGGGCAGCTGATTCAGCTGCAGAAACAGGCGCTCGCGGAGCCGGCGAAGGTTTAGGCATATTGACATTGCCCTCTCCCCCGGAGGGTGGGAGAGGGATGTTTGCGACCCGTCCAGGGGAGCAAACCGGGAGAGGGGAGCAAACCGGGAGAGGGGGCGACCGCGAGTCGGCCGCAAATCCCAACTGGCGTCATGCGTGACTGGCCTCACCCCGTCCCTCTCCCGATTGTCCCGCCTGAACGGCGCTCCAATATCCCTCTCCCGCCTTCCGGGGGAGAGGGCAATGCTTTTTTGCGCCGTCAGGTTAAGCGTGAGGCGTCACCGGCTCCGAGAGCGGGCGCTCGTAGAAGATCTCCCCGTCCGTCACCTCGAAGCCGAGTTGTTTGTAGAGCGTCTGCTCCTGCTCGGACTTGCCGGTCGTCTCCAATCGGACGGCGAGGCGCCCGTTCGCGTGCGCGTTCTCGAGCGCCAGCTTGAGCATGTAGCTCGCCACGCCGCGCCCGCGATAAGCCGGCAGCACGCCCAGGAACTGCACCTGGCCGAACTCGCCGCCCGGCGGAAAGGTCTGGAAACACAATCCAATCACCTCGCCGCCCGCCTTCGCGATCAAAAAGCTGTTGGCCGTGAACTTCTGCAAACTGGCCCAGGCGCGCAGCTCGTCGGCATCCAGCAGATGGTGCGACGCTAGCGGATCGTCGAGAATGCGGCGGTACAAGGCGATCGCCTCGGACGGGTCACTGCCCGGCTGCAAATACTCGAAACGGAAGCCCGCGGGCGGCTCGCCGGCCTGCACGCGGCCGGGCGCGGCATGGGTCATGGTCCAGAAGCGGCGATCGACGACGAAACCCAGCTTCGAGAGAAACGCCTGCGCCCGCGTGTTGTTCGGATGCAGGCGCGTCTGCAATCGCTTGCCGGGGTAACGGCTCGCCAGCTCTTCCAGCATGGCGCTCATCAGGCGATCGCCGACGCCGTGACGCTGAAACTCGGGCAGCACCGAGGGGCCCACGAAGAACACGTAGCCCTCGGAAAGATGGCCCGGCCAGGGAAAGGCGACCACGCCGCCCAGCAGGCCGTCGGCATCCTCGGCGACCCAGACGTCGCGGCAGGCGTCGAGCGCCGGATCGCTGAACCAGCCCCAGAAGCGGTCCTCCGTCAGCTGGGCTATTTCGATCGGTCGCGCCTGATTGTAGACGTCGACGAAGGACTGGCTGTCTTCGGGCGTGAAGTGCCGGACGCGGATGCTCATGCGTTCTCCTCGGGCGTTTTGGACCATGATGCCACACTCGCGTTCCGATTAGAAGGGGTCAGCCCCAGAGGCTCTTTTCACGCGGCGCGTTCGATTGCCAGCTCAGATAGCGCAGCACGTCCGATTGACTCAGCAGCCCGACGAGCCGCCCGTTCTCCGTGACGGGCACACGGCCGAGGCCCTCGGCCATCATCGGCTCGAGCAGATCGCCGACGTTCTGCGCCGGCGTGACCGTCGGCAACTGCGCGGCGGGTAGCATGACCTGGCCGACCGTGAGCGCGTCCCATTCCTCGGGCGGCAAATCTCGGACCTGCTGGCGCGTGAGCATGCCGACCAGGCGATCGCCCTCCAGCACCGGATACGCCCCGTATTGCAAATGCAGGAAGTAGCGATCGACCACCTGACGCAGCGTCGCTTCGGGCGAGAGCGTCACGACCTGGGTGCTCATGAGCTCCTTGACGGGCACGTGCGCCAGCGTCTGTTTGAGCACGAGCTGCGAGTAGCTGCTGCGGGCCGCCTGAAAGAGCAACCAGCCGAGGAAGATCAGCCAGAAGCCGCCGAACCAGAGCCCCCCGAAGATGCGCGCGAGGCCGAGGCCGATGAGAAT
>DATNPP010000487.1:0-4829 GCA_036703175.1 Oscillatoriaceae cyanobacterium | reverse complement strand
TCGCGCGATATGCATGGAATGAGGTCTGCCGGCGGCTTCTGGAGCAAGGTGGCGCCTCGAGGCTCACTTGACCGCCCCCTGCGAACGCGGTACATTGTGAACCAAATTTACATAGCGCTTGCGCCTCGCGGGCGAGCGTGTCATCAGGAAGAGAGGCATTTTTTATGGCAACAAGAGTCGCCATCAACGGCTTTGGCCGCATCGGCCGTCAAGTGCTGCGCGCCGCGCTCGAGCGCAAGGTTCCTCTGGAGTTCGTCGGCGTCAACGACCTCACCGACGCCCACACGCTCGCGCACCTCTTCAAGTACGACAGCGTGCACGGCGTCTATCCCGGCACCGTGACCTACGAGGAAGGCGCGATCGTCATCGACGGCAAGCGCATTCCGATCTTCGCCGAGAAGGATCCCGCGCAGCTGCCCTGGAAGCAGCACGCCGTCGACGTCGTGATCGAGTCGACCGGCCGCTTCACGGATGCCGAGAAGGCCAAGGCCCATTTGCAGGCCGGCGCCAAGAAGGTGATCATCTCCGCGCCCGCGAAGAACGAGGACATCACGATCGTGCTCGGCGTGAACGAGGACAAGTACGATCCCGCGAAGCACGACGTCATCTCGAACGCCAGCTGCACCACGAACTGCCTGGCGCCCGTCGCCAAGGTGCTGCACGACAAGTTCGGCATCGTGAGCGGCTTGATGACCACGGTGCACTCCTACACCAACGACCAGCAGATCCTCGACCTGCCGCACAAGGACCTGCGCCGCGCCCGCGCCGCCGCCGTCTCGATCATTCCGACCACCACCGGCGCGGCCAAGGCCGTCTCCCTGGTGCTTCCCGAGCTCAAGGGCAAGCTGAACGGCATGTCGATGCGCGTGCCGACGCCGGACGTGTCCGTGGTCGACCTGGTGGCCAACCTCGCGAAGGAAGTCACCGTCGAGGAAGTGAACCAGGCCCTCGCGGGCGCCGCGGACAAGGATCGCATGAAGGGCATTTTGTCCTACACGACCGAGCCGCTGGTTTCGGTGGACTTCACGGGCAATTCGTACTCGTCGATCGTCGACGCCGAGCTCACGATGGTCATCGACAAGAAGACCGTCAAGGTCGTCGCCTGGTACGACAACGAGTGGGGCTACTCGAACCGCGTCGTCGACCTGGCCGCCTTCGTCGGCCAGCGCATTCCGGCCAAGGTGTAGCATCGCGCGGGGTGGGGCATTGCTCCACCCCGCGTTTTTCGCAGCAAGGAACCTCGCATGAACAAGAAAAGCATCGCCGACCTGAGCGACGCGCAGCTTAAAGGCAAGCGCGCGCTCGTCCGCGTCGACTTCAACGTCCCGATGGAGGGCGATCGCATCACGGACGACACGCGCATCCGCGCGGCGTTGCCGACAATTCGCTATTTGCTCGACCACGGCGCCGCGGTGATCCTCGTGAGCCACCTGGGCCGCCCCAAGGGCGTCACGGAGAGCCTGCGCCTCGACCCGATCGCGAAGCGCCTCGCCGAGCAGCTCGGCAAGCCCGTGCAGAAGGCCGACGACGTGGTGGGTCCCGACGCGCAATCGAAGGCCAAGGCGCTGCAGCCCGGCCAGGTGCTGCTGCTCGAGAACGTGCGCTTCGAGCCCGGCGAGGAGAAGAACGATGCGGGCCTTGCCAAGCAGCTCGCGAGCCTCGCGGATCTCTACGTGAACGACGCGTTCGGCACCGCGCACCGCGCGCATTCGAGCACGGCGGGCGTCGCGGCGGATCTGCCGGCGGTGGCGGGCTTTTTGCTCGAAAAGGAAATCTCGGTGATGGGCAAGGCGCTCGCGGATCCCGCGCGCCCGCTGGTCGCCGTCATCGGCGGCTCGAAGGTCAGCTCGAAGATCGGCGTGCTGCAGCATCTGATCAAGAAGGTCGATTCGATCGTCATCGGCGGCGCGATGGCCTTCACCTTCCTCAAGGCGCAGGGCCATCAGACGGGCAAGTCGCTCGTCGAGGACGACCAGCTGGACCTCGCGAACGAGATTCTGGGATTGGCGGTCGAGATGCACGTCAACTTCGTGCTGCCGCTCGACGTCGTGGTGGCGCCGAGCATCGACGCCAAGGCGGCCACGGCGACCGTGAGCGTCACGCAGATGCCGGCCGACCAGATCGGCGTGGACGTCGGCCCGCGCACGATCGAGGCGATCTCGAAGTGCCTGGGCGTCGCCAAGACGATCATCTGGAACGGCCCGATGGGCGTGTTCGAGAACCCCGCCTTCGCCAAGGGGACCGAGGCGGTCGCGCATCTGGTCGTCGAGGCCACCGAGCGCGGCGCCACCTCGATCGTCGGCGGCGGTGACTCGGTCGCCGCGGTCGAAGGCCTCGGCCTCGCGGACAAGCTGACGCACGTCAGCACCGGCGGCGGCGCGAGCCTCGAATTTCTGGAAGGGAAGACGCTGCCCGGCGTGGCGGCGCTGAACGACAAATGAGCACCAAGCGCAAGCCGGTGATCGCCGGCAACTGGAAGATGCACACGACGCTCGGCACCGCCAGCGCGCTCGCCGAGGGCGTGCGCGATCGCATCGGAGCGCCGGACGTCGAGGTGGTGATTTGCCCGCCCTTTACGGCGCTTTCGACCGTCGGCCAGGTGGTCGCGAACAGCCCCGTGAGACTCGGCGCGCAGAACATGAACGCGCATGCGAAAGGCGCGTTCACGGGCGAGATCGCGCCCGACATGCTGACGGATCTGGGGGTGACCTACGTGATCCTGGGCCACTCGGAGCGCCGGCAGCTCTTCGGCGAGACGGACGAGCTGGTGAACGCCAAGGTCCACGCGGCGATCGCGAACGGCCTGGTGCCGATCATCTGCGTCGGCGAGACGCTCGAGGAGCGCGAGGCCGCTATAACGGACACGGTCGTCATCGGCCAGACGCAACGCGCCTTGATAGGCGTCGCGCCGGAGCGCTTCGCCGCGCTGATTTTCGCCTACGAGCCCGTCTGGGCGATCGGCACGGGCAAGACCTGTGACGCAAGCGAGGCGAACCGCGTCTGCGCCCTGATTCGCGACACGCTCGCGAAGCTGAGCAGCTACGAGGCGGCCGAGCAGGCGCGCGTGCTCTACGGCGGCAGCGTGAAGCCCGAGACGATCCGCGCCCAGATGGCCGAAAGCGACATCGACGGCGCCCTCGTCGGCGGCGCGAGCCTGGAAGCGGCCTCGTTTGCGGCGATCGTGGCCTTCGATCGGACCGCCACCTAAGGAGACTCCCATGACCAAACCCATCGCCCTCATCGTCTGCGACGGCTGGGGCCTCAATCCGCGCCGCGAGGCCAACGCGATCGCCCAGGCGCGCACGCCGCACTTCGACGCGCTGAACGCGAAGTGGCCGAACACGCGGCTGCTCACCTCGGGCCTCGCCGTGGGATTGCCCGAGGGCCAGATGGGCAACTCCGAGGTCGGCCACATGAACATGGGAGCGGGCCGCATCGTGTACCAGGAGCTCACGCGCATCGACGTCGAGATCGGCACCGGCGCGTTCTTCAGAAACCCCGTGCTGGTTTCGATCATGCGCGAGCTCAAGGACACGGGCAAGGCCTTGCACCTGATGGGCCTCCTCTCGAACGGCGGCGTGCACAGCTCGCTGCAGCACCTCTTCGCGCTGCTGCGCATGGCCAAGGAGCAAGGGCTGTCGCGCGTCTACGTGCATGCCTTCCTGGACGGCCGCGACACGCCGCCCAAAAGCGCCAAGGGCTTCGTCGAGCAGACGCTGCAGGAGATGCAGAAACAGGGCGTCGGCCGCTTCGCCACGATCTCGGGGCGCTACTTCGCGATGGATCGCGACAAGAACTGGGAGCGCATCGAGAAGGCCTACCGTGCGCTGGTCGACGGCGAGGGCGCGCATGAGAGCGATCCCGTGGCGGCCGTCGAGCACAGCTACGCGGCCGGCGTGACGGACGAGTTCCTCGTGCCGGTGGTCGTCGACGTCGAGGGCCGCATTCAGCCGGGCGACGGCGTGATCTTCTTCAACTTCCGGCCGGACCGCGCGCGGCAAATCACGCGCGCGCTGACCGATCGCGAGTTTCCGCACTTCGCGCGCCGGGCCGAGCCGGCCGTGAAGTACGTCTGCCTGACGCAGTACGACGCCACGCTGAATTTGCCCGTGGCCTATCCGGCGCAGAAGCTCACGCAGCACTTCGCCGAGGTGATTTCCGAGCATCGGGTCAAGCAGTTGCACACGGCCGAGACCGAGAAGTACGCCCACGTGACGTTCTTCTTCAACTGCGGCCGCGAGGCGCCGTTCCCGTGCGAGGAGCGCATTTTGATTCCGAGCCCCAAGGTCGCGACCTACGATCTGCAGCCCGAGATGTCCGCGCCCGAGGTCGCGGCCTCGGCGGCGGCGGCGATCGCGGCCGGGCATTGTGACGTGGTGATCATGAACTTCGCCAACGCCGACATGGTCGGCCACACCGGCAACATGGACGCCACGATCCGCGCCTGCGAAGCCGTCGACGCGGGCGTGGGCCAGGTGGTCGACGCGATCCTCAAGCGCGGCGGCGTGGCGCTGGTGACGGCCGACCACGGCAACGCAGAGCAAATGATCGACTACGAGACGGGCGAGATGCACACCTCGCACACGACCAACCCCGTGCCGCTGATCGTGGCCGGCAAGCAGCTCAAGCTGCGCGAGTCCGGCGTGTTGGCGGACATCGCGCCGACGATGCTCGAGTTGCTGGACATCGCGCAGCCGTCCGAGATGACGGCCAAGAGCATCATCGAACGCTAATGCTGAACTCGAGCCCCTAAACGCCCCCTCCCCTCGGTGGGGGGGAGGGATGTTGGCGACCCGTCCAGGGGAGCCAACGGGGTGGGGGAGTCTCTT
>DATNPP010000428.1:0-2409 GCA_036703175.1 Oscillatoriaceae cyanobacterium | reverse complement strand
ATTGGCACGGCGGCCTGCGCGGGAAGCGCGCACGCCAGCGCGAGTGCCGCCCCCGTGAGGAATCGAAGCCTCCGCAACGCTCTACACCCGCGCCGCGACCGGAACGGTCACCATCCGGGCCTCGCCGGCGCCCAGCTCGATAAAGTAGTCCTCGCCCTCCGCGCGCAACCGCACCACGCAAGGCGCGTCCGTCGCCACGAAGACGCGCAGCGTGTCCCCGCGGCGCAGCGCCAGCGTGAAGGGCGCGTCCGATGCGATCGTCTCGGTGAGCTCCGCGTCGTAGCGCTCGACGGGCTCCGCCGCCTCGACGGCCGCACCCGCGACGTGCAGCGTGCCGTCCAGAATGAAGAACGCCAGGCGCTCTTGCCCCAAGCTCACGTTCCGCGCGCCGAGCCAGCGCCACTCCGGCGGCAGATTCGGCGCGAGTCGCGCGCGCGGCCCCTGCGTGAGCGGCGTCAATCCCGCCAGGCCCTCGAGGCCCAGCCAGACGAAGGTCGGCGGCATCCAGGGGCTCATGGCCATGCCCTTGCTCTCGAAGGTGTCGCCGTCGAACCACTCCGGGAACTCGCCCGGCACCACGCGCCCCGCGTTCACGGGCTCGGGCATCTCGGAGAGCGCGTAGGTCTGGCGCATGCCTTCGGCCAGCAAATCCGGACGGCGCTTGCGGAACGCGTAGCAGGCCCAGGCCGTCAGATTCGGCCAGATGCCGCCCATCAGCCCCCAGCCGTAGGCCGGGTCGTATTCCGGCTCGTCGCGGCCGACCGTGCGCAGGCCGTAGGTCGTCCAGAAATCCGGCCGGGTGAGGCGCTCGATGACGCGCGTTTCGGCCTCGGCGTCGGCCACGCCGAAGAGCAGCGGGAAGAGCAGATCGGCCGTGACCTCGTCGCGCCGCGAGCCGTCGGGGTTTCGCGCCAGCGCGTAGAGGCCATCAGGCCTCTTCAATTGCGCTTCGATCGCTGTCGCGAGCGCATCGGCCGCCTCGCGCCAGCCGCGCGCGCGCGCCTCGTCTTGCAGCACCTCGGCCAGCTCGGCGGCCGCTCGCAAGGCCGCCACGCACGCGGCGTTGATCTCGGTGACGGCGCCGTTCAGCTGATAGCCGTTGATGATGTTGCGCCACGAGGCGATGCCGAACACGTTCGTGCCGGAAACGGTGCATTCCACGAGGCCGTCCCGGCGTTGCGCCAGAATCCACGCGGCGGTCTCGCACACCTGCGGATACACGGCGTCGAGCCAGGCCCGATCGCGCGTCAGCGCGTAGTGATGGCGCGTCGCCCAGAGCCAGAGCGGCGTGTCGTCGTTGATGTTGAGCCCGTCGTCTTCCTTGACCGGCGGCGTGAGCGCGCAGCGCACGTACTCGGTGAGCTTGCCGCCGTCGTGGCGCGCGTGCCGTGCGATGAAATCCCACATGCCGGCCACGAAGGGCGCGTCGAGGTAAGAGGCGCCCATGGCATACCAGGCGGCGTCGCGCACCACGAGGATGTCCTGCGGCGGATCGTTCGTGAAGCCCAGGCCGTGCCGGTAGCGGTCCATGACGCGGAAGGTGTTCAGCTTGGCCCATTGCAGGCCCCGATTGATCGTCGCGTCGGGCGTGAAGAGCGTCGCCCGTGCCCGTTGCTCGTCCGCGGCGGCGATCGCGCGCGCCTCGGCGTTCGCCGCGTCGGCCGCCGTCCAGGCCAGCTGCGCCGGCGTCAGGCCCTCCGGCGAAAACGTCAGCACGAAGTCGAGCGTCGTCTCGGCCCCCGGCTCGAGCACCAGGCGGTAGCGCAACTTCACGCGGCTCGGCGCGAGCACGCGGCACTCGTGCGGCACGAGGGCCGCCAGGCCGCGTTTCGCGCCGAAAACCCGGCTCTCGCTCGGATTTCCGAGGGCCTCGACGCCCGGCGGACAGAAGAAGTTGGGCAAGCGCGTGTACGGACGCCGCACCGTCTCGGCGAGCAGCAAGGGACCGTCGAGGCGGGAGGCCACCACCTTCTCGGTCTGCGGCGCCGTCGGCGCCTTGGCGTGGTACGGGCTCGGCATGGCGTTCCAGCGCAGATCGACCTGCCACTCGAGGGCGATCGCCCGCGGGGCGTGGTTCTCGACGCGCCAGCGCGTGTAGGCCGTGCGCAACGCGTCCGTCTCGAGCGGCACGAAGAAGGTCTTGGTGGCGGTCACCTCGCCGACGGCGTAGGCCGTCGATTGCGCGTGGGGCAGAATCGTCGTGTTCGAGGGCACGAGGGCCGCGCCGTCGGCGAACAGGCGCGTCGTGAGGTCGCCGGCGTAGTGCTCGTCGTCCCAAGCGCTCCAGAGGCCTTGCAGATCGGACTCGCGCGAGACGCGCGCGAAGGTGTCCAGGTTGCCGAACGAGACGCCCGCGCCCAGCTTCTCGACCGGATAGACGTAGCGAAGCGAAGCCAAAACGGTTACTCC
>DATNPP010000481.1:0-13440 GCA_036703175.1 Oscillatoriaceae cyanobacterium | reverse complement strand
AGTGGCAGTGGGAGAGGCTTTCCGTGGAGCTGCGCGCCTACGGTTTCCCCAAGGGGCTTTGATCCGCGCCCGAACAAGCGCCCATCAGATTGATGCCTGGTCGGCCAGCTAGACCTTGCCGCGCGCGGATTTCGCCATGCGCAGGTGTTCTTCGAGCACCGGCAGCGTTTCTCGGGCGAAGGCCTTCACCTTCGGCGCATGGGCCTCTTTCGTTTCCTTGCGGAAGTCGTCCACGTCCTTGGTGTGGTCGGCGATCATGCTGTCGAGATAGGCACGATCGAACGCCTTGCCCTTCAGTTTCTCGAGCTGCTCGGCCACGCCGTTCAGCTCCGAGGAGGTTTCCTTCGGCAGCGTCACGCCGAGCGTTTTCGCGAGCGTTTTGACCTTGTCCAGGTTCTGGCCGTGGTCATGAATCATGCGTTCGGCGAACGCGCGGACGGCCGGGGTGTGGCTATGCTTGTCGGCCAGCCGGCCCAGCTTGACCTCGGCCATGTCGCCCAGCGCAGCGTCGATGACGAACTGGCGATCGGCCGCGGTCGTCGTGCTCGCTTTGGCCGCCCAGGCGGGCGTGCTCATGGCGCACATGCCGGAGCCGACGGCGAGAAGTGCGAGCGTCGCATAAAGGCGATCCATCTTTCGCATGCGTCCTCCCTCTCGTTGCATGGAAGCGCTCTCTATGGAACCGCGCATGCCCGGCCGAACGGATCGTCGAGTCCGACGAAATGCTTGGTCGTACCGCGTGGGGCCCCGGGTGCTCAGGCCGGATCGGCGAGCTCCGCCGACGGGAGCGCAGGCGGAGCGCCCGGGACGCCGATCGACATCGCCACGACGATCAGCGCGGCGCCGGCGACAAACGTCGGCGTCACGGGCTCGTGGAGTAACAGGGCCGAAAAAATCGCCCCGGCGATCGGCTGGACGTACAGCGAATAGGCGAGTTGGCTGGCCGATAGATGGCGCGCGAGCCAGTTCCAGGCCAAGTAGCAAGCGGCCGTGACGCCGGCCGTGATGATCGCGACGATCAGCAATACGTGAGGCGGCAGCAGCAGGCCGTGCCAGAAGCTCGCCGGCCTCAGCCAGGCGTAGCCGGGCACCACGATCGCGCTCGCCACGAGAAAGGGCAGCACGGTCAAAGCCGAGGCGCCCCAACGCCCGGCGAGCAGCTTGCCCCAGATGGTGTAGCCGGCGTAGCAGCCGATGGAGGCGAGCATGAGCACGTTGCCCTGCCAGTAATGTCCCGAAAAGAGGTTGAGCGTGCGCGGATCGACCGAGATCAACGTGACGCCGACGAAGGCCGTCGCAAGTCCGACCCAGGTGCGACGCCGCAGCGGCTCGCCGAGGAACAAGGCGGCCATGACCACGGTGAACACGGTTTCGAGGCCGATCAACAGCGAGACGTTCGAGGCCGTCGTGAGCGCGGTGGCGGCGTACTGCAGCCCGGTGGCCCCCGCGGCGCCGATCGCGCCCATCAGCGCCAGAATGAGCCATTCCTTCTTGGTCGGCCCGGCCGGAAAATCGCTTCGCCGCATGAACGGCAAAAGCAGCAACGCGGCTCCCGCCAGACGCCAGCAGGTGAGGGCGCCGGGCGGCACCTGCGCCATCACCATCTTCGAGATCGGATAGCACAGCGCCCAGATCACGTTGATCGCGACGGCCACGAGCGCGAGGAGCCAGGAAGGGGGATTCTTTGCCATTTTCCCCATGATACGGCAAGAAGCGGCGCGGCGCTACGGGGGGCGCGCCGCCGTGTGCACGTCTTCGCGCAGATTGCCGGTTCGGCGTCGGGGAGCCTGCCCGTGTCGAACGGAGCCTCGGCAGGCCTGCGATCCGCACGACAGGCTGGGATTCGCCTGATCGCGGGCATCGCCGGCGATTTTCTCTTAACGCTCGCTTACCGTCGGCATACCGGTTGCATAAGAAAATTTCGAGGGGTTGTCGCCATAACTCCCTTGTTAGTGAAGTGTCACATTGGAGGAGACCCCCATGAGCAAGATCAACCTGGACATGAAGCTGGTGGCGCAGGGCTACGACACGAACAAGAACGGCCGTGTCGATGACGAACTGAACGTGGGCAACACGGGCATCAAGACCGTGGACGACCTCGCCAACGCGCTGTCCAACGACCAGGTCGTGATTTCCAACGGCTCCGTGATCGCCCGCGGCCCTGGCCAGGCGCCGGTGCTTTCCGACGTCAAGGATATGCAGAACATCCAGCAGATCACCGGCCAGGCGCTCACCTGGGGCGGCCCGGACTACCCCGGCTACCAATACCAGTACACGGCCTACAAGACCGAAACGACCGAGCAGCAGGTGATGCACACGCGCAAGGACGGCTCGACCTACTACACGAACGAGAAGGTCAAGCAGCAGGTGCCCTACACCGCGTACCACTGGGGCACGGCGATTCAGGACATTCGCGCCCGCCTCGACTCGGTCGCCGCGATCACGGCCAATCCGGCCGACGATCGCGAGGCGTCGATTCACAACATCGCGGCGCTGGCGCTGCAGCAGAACAACTGGGACTTCGCCCTCGACGAGGGCAGCTCGCACACGCGCTACATCGCGCTGTACGTCGCGTTGCAGAACATCAACCAGATGTGTGACGCGCCTGCCCAGCCGGCGACCACGATCGACAACCTCAACGGTGCGGTGAACGGCGCCGAGAACGCCCTCAACGACCTGCGCAACACCCTGGGATCGTCCTCCACCCGGGCGATCACCGACAAGCAAGTCAACGACCGCGTCGCCCAGGAGAACAAGGCCGCCAACAGCATTCCGTTCTGGAAGAAGATGCTGGTCGTGGGCCTGGTCGAGAAGAAGAACCACGAGGACACGGCGAAGCGCCTGCAGCAGGATCTTTCCACGCTGCGTTCGGCGAACCCGAACGGCATCCAGTCCTCGCTGGCGAGCGTCGCGAAGAGCGCCTACGAGACGAACACGTCGTCCTGGTCGGCGCGCAACATCAACGACGCCACCCGTCTGGCGCAGCAGGCGCAGCCGGTGCAAAACGCCGCGAGCGGCCTGCAGAGCCAGGCCAGCAGCCAGAGCAAGCAGATTCTGGATCTCAGCAAGACCCTGGCCGGCAAGTAAGGCGAGTCCACGGGGCCCGGTTCGCCGGGCCCTTTTTCATGGCGATCGCTTCCAGCTTTAAACGCCTGTTAATCGCGCGATAAGAAGCTCGTCGGCCTTTCGACCGATAACGCGGAGAGCGAATCTTTTCGGGAGCCGCGCCATGTCCCTCGCCATTTTGCCCGCCTTGATCCAACACATGCTGCCTCAGAAGGTGGCGCGCGTCGCCGCGCATGAAAGCGCGGTCGCCGTCGATCACCTGGCGCTCGATCCGGGCACGCGCATGGTCGCCGCGGCGCGCGAGCTGCTCGCCCGATCGACGGACAACCAATACATGCACGTGCCGGACATCGAGCCGAGCAAGGGCATCTTCCACGCGGATTGCTCGGAGCTGATCGACTATCTCACGCAGCAGGTCGATCCCAAGGCCCTCACGGATCTGCCGCTGGACGCCGGCCACCCCCAGCCGCGCGCGCAGGACTATTACGCTTATCTGCATGATCGCCCGGACCTCGCGCCGGGCTCGACGCCGCAAGGAGATTGGGCGCAGGTGGGCAAACCCGCCGCGTTGCAGCCCGGCGACGTGATCGCCTGGAAGAACCCCGACTACGTGCCGCATCAAAGCTCGACCGGTCACGTCATGCTCGTGTCCGAGCTGCCGAAGCCGGTGCAGAAGAACGGGGCGATCGTCGGCTATGACGTGCCGATCATCGATTCGACCTCGCACGGCCATGGCCCCGGCGACACGCGCGCGCCCGGCCAGACGGGCCTGGGCCAGGGCACGGTCTACTTTCCCGTCGACGCGCAAGGCGCTGCGAGCGGCTTCTCCTGGACGCGCTCGGGCGCGCCGAACGCGCTGCCGCCGCGCCCGCCGATGCTGGCATTCGGGCGTCTGTTGAAGTAGCGGTCGATCGCGCGACAGCGGTCCCCGATCCGGTGAGATCCGGGCCGGGACGCCTCGACACGAACGCCCGAAAGCGTGGCGGCGCTTGCCGTGCGCGGATCAGGTTCAGATCGGGTTAACGTTTTTTTAGCGCAAGCATACTCGGATGATAAGAAACTTGGCACACGCATGCGCCAATAACTCCCTTGTTAGTGGAGTGTCACATCGGTGGAGGATTGGACATGAGCAAGATCAACCTGGATATGAAGCTGGTGGCGCAGGGCTACGACGCGAACAAGAACGGCCGCGTCGACGACGACCTCAACGTGGGCAACACGGGCATCAAGACCGTGGACGACCTCGCCAACGCGCTGTCCAACGATAAAGTCGTGATCACCAACGGCGCCGTGGTCGCCAAGGCCCCCGGCGATGCGCCGACCCTCGCCGACGTCAACGACATGCAGCACGTCCACGAGATCACCGGCCAGGCGCTCACCTGGGGCGGCCCCGAGTACCCGGGCTACCAGTACCAGACGACCAAGTACGACAGCAACAACCAGCCCTACACCTCCTACAACTGGGGCTCGGCGATTCAGGACATTCGCGCCCGCCTCGACTCGGTCTCGACGATCACGGAAGGCAGCAACGATTCGGCCTCGCGCTCGATCCACCAGATCGCCAACACGGCGCTCGAGCAGAACAACTGGGAGTACTACCTCGACGAGGGCACGTCGCACAGCCGTTACATCGCGCTTTACACCGCGCTGCAGAACATCAATCAGATCAGCGACGCGCCGGCGCAGCCCGGCGTCACCGACAAGAACGTCAACGATTCCGTCAACAGCGCCGAGAAGGCCCTGAACGATCTCAAGACGACGCTCGGCGCGAGCTCGACCAAGGCAATCACCGATGCCCAGGTCAACGCCAAGGTTTCCGATCTGCGCAAGGCCGCGAGCAGCATTCCCTGGTGGCACTACCTGCTGCTCTTCGGCTTCTTCCAGAAGCACGGCGACAACAGCACCGCCGATCGCCTGACGCAGGATCTCGCCACGCTGCGCTCGGCGAACCCCGACGCGATCGGCCAGCCGCTGCCGGGTCTCGCCAAGCAGGCCTACGACATCAACACGCAGTCATGGAACGCCAAGAACCTCAACGACGCGAGCACGCTGCAGCAGAACGCGCAGCCGGTGGTGAAGGGCGCCAACGGCGTCCAGAGCAAGGCGAACGACACCAACAACCAGGTGAACGACCTGAGCAAGACGCTCGCCGGCAAGTAGTCGCCGAAACCCCGGGGCCCGACATGTCGGGCCCCTTTTTTCTTGCGCATCGCCGCACAAGGTGTAGAATGGCGGCACTCAGGAGGTTATTTCGTGCCGTTTCGTCATCAAGTCGTCGTGCGCTGGCGCGACTGCGACATGTACCAGCACGTCAACAACGCCGTGTATCTGACCTACTTCGAGGAGGCACGCGGGCGTTTCTGGCAAGTGCTCAAGGGGCCGAAGTTCGACGGCTTCGATTTCATCATCGCCGAGATCACCTGCACCTACCTCTCGCCGGCCAAGCTCGGAGAGGAGCTGGTCGTGGTCGTCGAGGTCGGCGAGGTCGGCAACAAGAGCTTTCAGCTTTCCTACACGATTCTGGAGAACGAGAGCGGCCGCACGGTCGCCAAGGGACGCAGCGCGCAGGTGATGTACGATCACGCGAAGCAAGAAAGCTTCGTGATTCCGGACGAGGTTCGGGCGTCGCTGACGCACTGGCGATCGCTCGGCAAAAAATCGACTCCCGCTTGATGGGTCCAGGCGCCGTCTGGGTATGCGACTAACCAGTGAGTGCGAGCCGTCCGGGCTCGCATTTCCCCCTCACCCTGCCCTCTCCCGCCAGGGGAGAGGGGTGGCGGAGGCCCAGCATCCTTGCTGGGCATGAGCACGGAGGCGACACGATGGTCACCAAAGCCAAGCGCAAGGAGACGCCCGTCCGGCCCGAAGCGGTATCGACGGTCCCTGCGAGCGCGCCCCACCTTGAGCGCAACCCGATCGGACCGCTGGAGCTGGACGCCGTGCTCGCCACGCGCGTGAACCGCAGCGCCGTCGAGCGCCGTGCCGCGACCATTCCGACCCGTCGCACCGTCAAGAAGGAGTGGCAGGCGGCCTGGCTGCTCAAGGCGATCACGCTGATGGATCTCACGACGCTCGCGGGCGACGACACGCCCGGCAACGTCGAGCGATTGTGCGCCAAGGCGCGCAATCCGGTGCGCCCCGAGCTTCTCGAGGCCCTGGGCGTGAGCCACCTGGGCATCACGGTCGGCGCGGTCTGCGTGTACCACGAGTACGTGGCGACCGCGGTCGCGGCCCTCAAGGGCTCGGGCATTCCCGTCGCCGCCGTGTCGACGGGCTTTCCGGCGGGTCTGAGCCCCTTCGAGCAGCGCCTGGAAGAGATTCACGCCTCGGTCGAGGCGGGCGCGGCCGAGATCGACATCGTGATCACGCGCGCGCACGTGCTCAACGGCCACTGGGAGAAGCTCTACGACGAGGTCGCCGCGTTCCGCAAGGCCTGCGGCCCGGCGCACATGAAGGCGATTCTCGCCACCGGCGAGCTCGCGACGTTGACCAACGTCGCCCGCGCGAGCCGCGTCGCGATGATGGCCGGCGCGGACTTCGTCAAGACCTCGACCGGCAAGGAGGGCGTGAACGCCACGCTGCCTTTCAGCCTGGTGATGGCGCGCGCGATTCGCGAGCACCTCGAAGACACCGGCTACCAGGTCGGCTACAAGCCCGCGGGCGGCATTCGCAGCGCCAAGAACGCGCTGGAGTACCTCTATCTGATGAAAGAGGAGCTGGGCGATCGCTGGCTACAACCCGATCTGTTCCGCTTCGGCGCGAGCGCGCTGCTGACGGACATCGAGCGTCAGCTCGAGCATTTCATTACGGGTCGCTACGCCGCCGCTTATCGCCAGCCGATGCCCTAGAGCCAGGAGTCCGATAAATGACCGTCGAAGAAATCTTCAAGACCATGGCCTACGGCCCCGCACCCGAGAGCGACGCCAACGCGCTCGCCTGGATCGAGTCCCACGGCAAGCACTTCAAGCTGTTCCAGAACGGCGCGTGGATCGCGCCGAAAGACGGCGGCAGCTTCGAGGTGCTGAACCCGGCCACCGGCAAGCCGCTCGCCAAAGTGGCGCAGGCCGGCGCGGCCGACGTCGACGCGGCCGTCGCGGCGGCCCGCGAGGCTTACAAGAGCTGGTCCAAGCTGCCCGGCCACGCCCGCGCCCGCTACCTCTACGCGCTGGCGCGCGAGATTCAGAAGCATTCGCGCATGTTCGCGGTGCTGGAGAGCCTGGACAACGGCAAGCCCATTCGCGAGACGCGCGACATCGACATTCCGCTGGTGGCGCGCCACTTCTACCATCATGCCGGCTGGGCCCAATTGATGGATCGCGAGTTCGCGGGCTATGGTCCCGTGGGCGTGGTCGGCCAGATCATTCCCTGGAACTTTCCGCTGCTGATGCTCGCCTGGAAAATTGCGCCGGCGCTCGCCGCGGGCAACACGGTCATTCTCAAGCCGGCCGAATTCACGCCTTTGACGGCGCTGCTCTTCGCGCAGATCGCGCAGGACGCCGGATTGCCGCCGGGCGTGATCAACATTCTCACGGGCGACGGCGAGACGGGCAAGCTGATCGTCGCGCATCCGGGCATCGAGAAGATCGCCTTCACGGGCTCGACCGAGGTGGGCCGCGCGATCCGTCGCGCCACGGCCGGCTCGGGCAAGAAGCTCTCGCTCGAATTGGGCGGCAAGAGCCCCTTCATCGTCTTCGACGACGCAGATCTCGACTCGGTGGTCGAGGGCGTGGTCGACGCGATCTGGTTCAATCAGGGCCAGGTCTGCTGCGCGGGCAGCCGGCTGCTCGTTCAGGAGAGCGTCGCCGAGAAGCTGATCAAGAAGCTGCGCGCCCGCATGGAGAAGCTGCGGGTGGGCAAGCCGCTCGACAAGGCCGTCGACATGGGCGCGATCGTCGATCGCGTGCAACTCGATCGCATTCGCTCGCTGGTGGACCAGGGCGTGGCCGAGGGCAACAAGATGTGGCAGCCGTCGTGGGCCGTGCCCAAGGAAGGCTGCTTCTTCCCGCCGACGCTCTTCACGAACGTGCAGCCGGCCAGCAGCCTCGCGCAGGTCGAGATCTTCGGGCCCGTGCTCGTCGCGATGACCTTCCGCACCCCTTCCGAGGCGGTCGCGCTCGCGAACAACACGGTTTACGGGCTGGGCGCGAGCATCTGGAGCGAGAACATCAATTTGGCGCTCGACGTCGCGCCGCAGATCAAGAGTGGCGTGGTGTGGATCAACTGCACCAACCAGTTCGACGCCTCGGCGGGCTTTGGCGGCTACCGGGAGTCCGGCTACGGCCGCGAAGGCGGTCGCGAGGGCATGTACGAGTACCTCAAGCCGCTGCCTGGCGAGGCGCCACAGGCGCTGCCCAAGGCCAAGAAGGCCGCTGCCGTCGAGGCGCCGGCGTTGCCGGCGATCGATCGCACGCCCAAGCTGTTCGTCGGCGGCAAGCAGTGCCGTCCGGACGGGGGCTACAGCCGCCGCATCGTCGGCGCCGGCGCTCGTGTGCTCGCCGAGGTGGCCGACGGCAATCGCAAGGATATTCGTAACGCCGTCGAGGCGGCGCACAAGGCCGCCGGCTGGGCCAAGACCAGCGGGCATGCCAAGGCGCAGATTCTCTACTACATCGCCGAGAACCTCTCGGTGCGCTACGGCGAGTTCGCGAGCCGCATTCAGGCGATGACGGGCGTGGATCACGCCACGGCCAGTCGCGAGGTCGAGAGCGCGCTTTCGCGCCTGTTTACTTACGCCGCCTGGGCGGACAAGTACGACGGGGCCGTGCACAACGTGCCGATTCGCGGCGTGGCGCTCGCCATGAACGAGCCGATCGGCGTGATGGGCCTGGCCTGCCCCGAGGAGTTCCCGCTTTTGGGCTTCGTGTCTTTGGTGGCGCCGGCGATCGCCATGGGCAACACGGTCGTCGTGCTGCCCTCGGAGGCGCATCCGTTGTCCGCGACGGACTTCTACAGCGTGCTCGAGACCTCGGATCTGCCCGCGGGCGTGGTGAACATCGTGACGGGCGAGAAAGACGCGCTCGTCAAGGTGCTCGCCGAGCACGACGACGTGGACGCCGTGTGGTACTTCGGCAACCAGAAGGGCGCGACGGCGGTCGAGAAGGGCTCGGCCAACAACATGAAGCGCACCTGGACCGAATTCCATCCGCGCAACTGGCTCGAGCCGCGCCTCGGCGAGGGCCGCGACTTTCTGCGTGAAGCCACGCAGGTCAAGAACATCTGGGTTCCCTACGGCGAGTAGGGAATCCGGGGTTTCCCCTGATTGATTCGGCGCTCGGTTGGGGTATGATCGCCCCATGCCCAGGCTGTGGGCGATCGTGCTCAGTGCATTGATCGTGATGTTTCTCGGAACGGCCCAAGCCCCGTGTGCGCCGCTCAGCGGCGAATACGGGGCCGTCGGTGTCGTGCGAGCGGCCGCTCCGGCGCCCGGTTGCCTCTGTGTCGCGATGGGCCTTCCCATGGGCTCGTGCGGCCGTTGCGACAAGGCGCCGCCGGCATCCGTGACCTCCGAGGCGACCAAGCATCCCCGGCTCGCTCGACTTTTCGAGGCCCCTTGCCCGTTGCCGCTCGCGCCGGGCTTACTGGCTTCTTACGAGCGCTCGGCGCGCCTCTACGAGATCGCGCTGCCGCCGCCGGAAAGGCCTCCTCAGCACACGACGGTGTGAACGGCGACGTTCACGCTTTCCGTGCGATTTGCTGCGTTTCACGCGCATCCGCTCCGTCGAGACGACGGACCCGTCGGTGCGGCCGTGAAAGGCGTTGCTTCGCCCATGGGCGAAGCCACTGAGACGAGGACCATTCATGACTTTTTACAGCAACCTCAACCGTTCCCTTGCCGCCGCGCTCGCGTGCCTGGCGGTGCTTCCCCTTTCGGCCTTGCCCGCCGCGGCCCACGGCGTCGTGGGCGATCGCACCTTCATGGAGCCGCTGGTGGCCGAAGACGCCAATCCGGCGAACGAGTTCGACGTGCTCGCGCCGAGTTGGCAGGGCGGCAACTTCGTGGAAGGGATCGACATCGAAAAGACGCTGACGCGCAGCATCTCGTTGAGCCTGGGCGGCGAGTGGAACGGCGCGACGGCCGATGCGGGGCCGGGCTTCGCCAATCCCGAGATCGCTCTCAAGGGCAGCGTGTGGCGCAGCGAGGCGCACGAGGGCATCGTGGCGATCGGGCTCAGCGCGTCGCCGCCGATCGGCACGCCGGGCCTCGCGGACACGACCTGGGGGCTCGGGCCGATGGTGGCGTTCGGCAAGGGCTTCGGCGATCTGCCGGACTCCGTGGGCTGGGTGCGTCCTTTTGCGTTGCAAGGCGATCTCGACGCCGACGTGCCGCTCGATGCCACGGCGGATCGGGATCTGCATCTCAATCTGGCCCTGTCTTACAGCCTGCCGTATCTTCAGCAGGAGGTCACCGCGCTCGGCCTGCCCTGGCCGATTTCGGGCGTGCTGCCGCAGGTCGAGGTCGATCTCACGCAGACCGTGTCCGGCCCGGACGCCGGCCAGTTCACGGGCGTGGCGCTGCCCGGTTTCGCGTGGATCGGCTCGTACAACCAGGTGAGTCTCGCGGCGATGGTGCCCCTGAACGCCCAGAGCGGCGGCTACGGCGTCATGGCGCTGCTGGACCTGTACCTGGACGACATCTTCCCCACCAGCTACGGCCAACCCTTGTGGAGGTGAGCGATGCGCATTCTTCCGCTTTTGCTTTTAGCCGGTGCGCTGGCGATCGCGCCCCGCGCCGCCTGGGCCCACGCCTTTCCTAACAAGACCGTGCCGCCCGTCGGCGGCACGGTCACCACGCCGCCCAAGGTGGTCTCGATCTGGTATACGATGGGCGTGCAGCAAGGCCTCGCCTTCTGCACCGTCACGGATGACGCGGGCAAGGTGGTCTCGGAGGGCCCCGGCCAGGTCTGTGGACCGAACGGATGTTGCCTGACCGAGCAGCTGAAGCCGCTCAAGCCGGGCCGCTACACGGTCGCCTGGCATGTGCTCGCCGAGGACGGCCACCCGTCGCAAGGGCACTACCATTTCACCGTTGCGCCGCCACCGGTTTGCCCGTGTACGCCGGCACCGGTGACCTCTACGAAGCATTGATGTTTGCGGCACCTCGACGAGGTGCCGCAAGCCTTATTTTGGGGAAAAGCAACCTTGAAGGTCGGCTTGTGAGGTGAAGATGCGCGTGCTCTCTCGTTTGTTGCTCGGCGCGGCCATGGCGATGAGTCTTGCGGCGCCCGCGATCGCCGAGACGGCCGTGTTTCCTCACGCGGCTGCCGTCAAGCCCGAGCGGGTGGCGATCAGCGACGTGCCGCTTGCAGGCGCCAAGCCTTTCGATCTCTCGCAACTGCGCGGCAAGTGGGTCTGGCTCTATATGGGCTACACGCATTGCCCGGACGCCTGCCCTTTCGCGATGGACTGGCTGGCCTCCGAATACCGCCATCTGGCCGATCCGAGCCGTGTGGCGGTGGTCTTCGTCTCGCTGGATCCGGATCGGGATACGCCGCAGGGCACGCAAACCTACGCGCAGTACTTTCAGCCGGGCTTCTACGGCGTCACCGGCGCGCGCTCGGCGATCGACGCACTGGTCGGTGAGCTGGGCACGCGTTACCAGATTCTGCCGCCCAAGAGGCCGAACGGCATCTACGACGTCGTGCATCCGGACTTGGTCTGGGTGTTGGACCCGCAGGGGCGCCTGACGGCGTTGTACACGCCGAGCCTCGCGCATCCGCCCGGGTGGATGGCGGCGGACTTCGCGCCCGCGGATCTGCAACTCGCGGAATCGCCCGATGCGCCCATTCCTGAGCGCGACACCACGGCCGCCGTGCTTGCGGCCCCACAGAGCCAGGGCGTGCCGGCGGTCGGCTGGTGCGGGCTCGGCGGCCAGCATGCGGCCGACGTGGACATGGACCCGCTGATGATGCGGGCGATCGCCATGGGCTCGGGCACCAGCGTGCTGCCCGCGGCGAGCCCCATGCGCATGTGGGCCTTCCGTACGAACGATTGGGTGCTGATGGCCCACGGCGTGGGCGATCTGGGCTTCAACCACCAGAGCGGTCCGCGCGGCGCGAACACCTGGGCGGGCGAGAACTGGGAGATGCTCAAAGCCAGCCGCTACCTGGGACCGGGCATTCTGGATCTTAGCCTCATGACGAGCCTGGAGCCGTTGACCCTGCCGCCCGGCGGCACGCCGCAGCTCTTTCAGACCGGCGAGACCTATCACTTCAATCCGCTGATCGACAAGCAACATCCGCACGACCTCTTCGACGAGGTCGCCGCGCGCTATACCTGGAACCTGAACGCGCAGACCGACCTGTTCCTCTACGGCGGACCGGCCGGCGAGCCCGCGCTGGGGCCGACGTCGTTCATGCACCGCCCTTCGGCGGAAGACAACCACTGGGCGCCCTTGGCGCACCACATGCAGGACTCCACGCACGTCTCTTTCGGCGTGGCGACGCTCGGCGCGCGCTACCACGACTGGCAGCTGGAAGCCTCGGCGTTCAACGGGCGCGAGCCCGACGAGTTTCGCTACGACTTCGATCTGGGCCCGCTGGATTCCTATTCGGCCCGTTTGAGCTGGTTTCCCGGCCGCAACTGGTCCTCGCAGATCTCCTGGGGCCATCTGACGGCGCCCGAGGTCTACCATCCGGGCGACGAGAACCGTACGACGGCCTCGGTGACCAACGTGACCGAGACGCGCCTCGGGCGGCTCTCGACCTCGCTGGTCTGGGGCCAGGGCGTCGAGTTGCTGGATCAGGCGCCGTTTCTCGGGCCGCCGCTGACGACGGAGAGCTACCTGGTCGAAAGTGAGCTCGAAAGCGGCGCGAACCACTTCTACGCCCGTTACGAGTTGGCGGACAAGGATGGTCTGCCGCCTGATCCGCCGCTCAACCATGTGATTCACCACATCACGGCGCTCACGCTCGGCGCCGTGCATGACCTGGGCCTCTGGAACACGCTGGACCTGGGCATCGGCGCGGACGCCACCGTGTACTCGGTCGATGCCGTCCTTCAGAACGTCTACGGCGACAACCCGTTCTCGTGCCGTGTCTATCTGAGCCTTCAGCCGCCTTTGATGCAGCATTAGAGGGGGCCATGCGCCGCTGGATTTGCGCGATCGCCGTCGCGAGTCTTTTATCCGCCTGCTCGCTGCCGATTGGCGTTCAGAGCACACCTCTGCCGCCGATGCCGCCGTGGCCGGCGCCGACCGATCTCGACGCGCGCCTCACGGCCGCCGGAATCAACCCGGTCGGCGAGCACGACGCGTTGCAGCAGCTGCTCGTGATGCACCTGGACGTCTACTACGTCGGCCAGCCGGTGGTGGTGCCGGCGAACATCGGGCTCGCGAGCGATCCGTCGTATTACTCGCCCATTCACACGCATGCCGGC
>DATNPP010000452.1:0-7561 GCA_036703175.1 Oscillatoriaceae cyanobacterium | reverse complement strand
GAGCCGCACTCGGTCTCGTCGCTCTGGTACTCCAACGGCCAGGATCACGTGTTCGATCTCAATCCGGGCCCCACGAAGAACCCGCACTATCCCTGGGAAGCCCAGATCGACCAGCTCTACGACGAGGGCGCGGCCACCGTCGACGAGACGAAGCGCAAGGCCATCTACGGCCAGTTCCAGCAGGTCGAGACGGATCAAGAGCTCATGATCTTCTTGCCGATCCCGTACTACGTGTCGGCGGTGCGCAACACGGTCGGCAACGCCCGTCCCTCGGCTTACTCGGCCCTGGGCTCCAGCTGGAACAGCTGGGAACTGTACAAGAAGTGATTCTGGGTAGGTAGAAGGAAAGGTCCAAGGAGTTCGGATGTTTCGCTACATCATCAAGCGTCTGCTGCAGATGATTCCGCTGTTGATCATCATTTCGTTGATCACCTTCGGCATCTCCAAGTTGGCCCCCGGCGACTACCTCTCGGTGCACATGGCCGATCCGTCCTGGTCGGCGGCCCGCATCGCCGCGGAGCGCCACCGGCTGGGTTTGGATCAGCCCATTTTCATGCAATACCTGATCTGGGCGGGTAACTTCGTGCGCGGGAACATGGGCGATTCCTTCCGCTACAGCGCCCCCGTGAGCAGCCTGATCGGCCAGCGATTGCTCGCCACGCTCTCGCTGGGCGTGAGCTCGCTGCTCTTCACGTGGCTGGTCGCGATTCCGCTGGGCATCTACGCGTCCGTGCGCAAGTACACGACGACGGACAAGGCCTTCTCGCTGCTGACGTTCACGGCGCTGGGCATTCCCGACTTCTTTCTGGCTCTGATGTTGCTCTTTCTCTCCGTCAAGACGGGCTTGCTGCCGGCCGGCGGCATGACGGGCGTCGGGCACGACCAGATGAGCTGGCTCGGCCAGGCACTGGACATCGCGCATCACATGATTTTGCCGACGATCGCCGTGAGCATCGGCACCGTGGCCATTTACCAGCGCCGTATGCGCGGCAATCTGCTGGACGTGCTGGCGGAAGACTACATCCGCATGGCGCGCGCCAAGGGGCTGCCCGAAAACAAGGTCATTTACAAGCACGCGTTGCGCAACGCGATCAACCCGATGGTCACGTTGCTGGGTTACGACTTAGCGGCCCTGCTCTCGGGCTTCGCGCTGGTCGAGAACGTCATCGGCTGGCCGGGGCTGGGCAACATGATGCTCGAGGCGCTGCAGGCCATGGACATGCCGCTCGCGATGGCCGGCATGATGATCGGGGCGTTGATGCTGCTGTTGGGCAACCTGGTCGCCGATCTGTTGCTCGCGATGGTGGATCCGCGCATCCAGCTGGAGGCCTAAGCCGTGTCGACCGTGACCAACGACAACACGAATCCCGCGACCCGGACCAGCGTCGCCGACGAGCTGCCGCCTCCGGTTTCGACCAATCAGCGCATTCTGCGGCGCTTCTTCAAGCACCGCATGGCCGTCGTGAGCATGTGGGTGCTGGGCTTCATCTACGCCACGATGCTCTTCTGCGGCTTTCTGGCGCCCTACAACGAGGCCACCTCGAACATCGACCACTCGTTCATGCCGCCCACGCCGATCTATCGCGACGGCGGCGGCCTGTACCTGCGCAACGCGTCGATGGACATCGATCCCAAGACCTTCGCGGAAGTCGAGCGGATCGACTACAGCAAGAAGTACCGCTTGCATTTCTTCGTGCACGGCGATCACTACAAGCTCTTCAATTTGATTCCCACGGACGTCCACCTCTTCGGCACGGACGCGCCCGCGGGCGTGTATCTCTTCGGCACGGACCAGCAAGGCCGTGACCTCTTCTCGCGCATTCTCTACGGCTCGCAGGTCAGCCTGATGGTCGGCGTGCTCGCGATCTTCATCATCATTCCGCTCGGGCTGATCATCGGCGGCGTCTCGGGCTACTTCGGCGGCTGGACGGACAACATCCTGATGCGCATCGTCGAGGCGCTGATGGCGTTCCCGTCGTTCTATCTGCTGTTGTTCCTCTTCGGCGTGACCTACAAGTGGGACATCAGCTCGACCGAGCGCTTCGCGCTGATCACGCTGATTCTCAGCTTGATCGGCTGGACGAGCCTCGCCCGCGTCATTCGCGGCCAGGTGCTGGGCCTCAAGGAGCAGGAGTACGTCGAGGCCTCGGTGGCCACGGGGGCGTCGCACTGGTGGATCATCACGCGCCATCTGCTGCCGCAAACGGCCACCTGGGTGACGGTGTCGGCCTCGCTGATGGTGCCGGGCTTCATTCTGAGCGAGTCCGCCCTCTCGATGCTGGGCCTGGGCGTGCAACCCCCCGAGGCGAGCTGGGGCAATCTGCTGCAGGATTCGATGAGCCTCTCCGCGCTCTCGATGCATCCCTGGCTGCTGGTTCCCGGCCTGTTCATCGTCGTGACGGTCGTGGCCTTCAACTTCCTGGGCGACGGCATTCGCGACGCCTTCGACGCCAAGTCGCGCGTGTAGCCGCCAAGACGACGGCCCCGCACCGATGGTGCGGGGCCGATTCTTTTGAAGCGCGTCAGCTGAAGCCCGCGACGTTGCTGCCTCGGGCGCCCAGGAACTTGATCGTGGCGACGGCGTCCTCTAAGGTGCTCGGATCGTCCGTGGCCTGCTTGCGGAAGTCGTCGATCTGCGGGCGCATGGCGATCGCCTGGTCGAAGTCCGGATTCGAGCCGCGCACGTAGGCGCCGATCGTCAGCATGTCCTGCACGTCGTTGAAGTCGCTCATGAGCTTGCGCACGTTCGCCGCGGCGGTCAGGTGGTCCTTGGGCACGAGCTGGGCCATCAATCGGCTCACGCTGGGCAAAATGTCGATTGCGGGGTAGATCGTGCGGGCCGCGATCTTGCGGTCCATGACGATGTGGCCATCCAGAATGCCGCGCACCGCGTCGGCGATCGGATCTTCCATGTCGCCGCCCTCGACGAGCACCGTGTAGAGCGCCGTGATCGAGCCGCGGTCCGCCATGCCGGCCCGCTCGAGCAATCGCGGCAGCATCGCGAAGACCGAAGGCGTGTAGCCCTTCGTGGACGGCGGCTCGCCGATGGCGAGGCCCACCTCGCGCTGGGCCATCGCGAAGCGCGTCACGGAGTCCATCATCAAAAAGACCTTGAGGCCTTGATCGCGGAAGTACTCGGCGATCGCCGAGGCCGTCATGGGCGCCTTCATGCGCAGCAACGAGGACATGTCGGACGTCGCGCAGACCACCACCGAGCGGGCCATGCCCTCCTCGCCCATCGAATCCTCGATGAACTCGTTCACCTCGCGGCCGCGCTCACCGACCAGGCACAGCACGTTGATGTCCGCCTTGGCGTTGCGCGCGATCATGCCGAGCAACGTCGACTTGCCGACGCCCGAGCCGGCGAAGAGGCCGATGCGCTGGCCCTCGCCGAAGGTCAAAAAGCCGTCGATCACGCGCACGCCCACCGGCATGATGTTCGTGATGCGTGCGCGCCGAATCGGATTCGGCGGCGCGTTGTCCAGCGGATAGACGTCCTCCGCGATGATCGGGCCCTTGCCGTCCATCGGATTGCCGATGCCGTCCACCACGCGCCCCAACAGCTTGGGACCGACCTTGACCGACACCAGCCGATTGGTCGCCACGACCTCGCAGCCCGCGCCGATGCCCTGAATGTCCGCGAGCGGCATCAACAGCACGCGGCGCGCCTTGAAGCCGACCACCTCGGCCGGATAGATGCGCTGCTTGTCCTGCGAGCGGATGTAGCACAGCTCGCCGATGCGCACGCCTTGCAGCAGCGCCTCGATGACCAGGCCCACGAGCTGCACGACCGAGCCCTTGGCGCGGATCAGCTCGGTATCGCGCATGGCGAAAGAATAGTTGTCGTAATCGAAACGCGTCTCGAACATCTAAGTAATCTCTCCGAGGACTTCGTCCTCGTATTCCTCGCGCACGTTGCGCATCACTTCCTCGACGATCGAGAGCTGGGTGGCGATCGTCGCGTTGATGCTGCCCGAGTTGGTCTCGATGATGCAGCCGCCACGCTGAATGGTGTGGCTGCCCTCGATCGAAAAGCTCTGCACGTCCGGCACCAGGGCGCGGAAGGTGTCCTGCTTCGGCAGAATCAGATCGAGATCCAGCGGATTGACCTTCACCACCACCTGCTCGAGGTCGCTCACGCGCTTGAGGGCCGTCTCGACCGTGCGTTGCACGATCTCGGGCTGCAACGAGATCTCCTCTTGAATCACCTTGCTCGCGATCTCGAGCGCCAGCGAAACCAGCTTCTCCTCGTTCTGCTTCACGGCCGTCGGGAAGGCCACCACCATCTCGTTGAACTTCTGCAGCGCGTCGTGCAAGAAGCGTGCCGCCTCGGCCTCGCCGGCCGCCTTGCCCTCGTTGTAGCCGTCCGCGTAGGCCTGTTCGCGCAGCTCGGCGAGAATGCGCTCGCGCTCGGCCTCCAACTCGGCCATCGTCTGCGCTTGAAGCTGCTCGGCCTGGGCGATCAGCTCGGCGCCCCGCGTCTGCGCCGCGAGCGTGATGCGCTCGGCCATCAGGCGCGCCTCGGAGAGGACCTCCTCGCGGCGCGCCAGCAATTCGGCGAAGGTTTCAGGGGGATGGCGCTCCTCGATTTCGGCCGCGACCTCACCCACCTCATGCTGAATCTTCTCCTCGATGCGCTGCAGGTGCGTCCAGCGCGTTTCGCTGACGGTGCCCACGAACTCGAGCTCGAGCTCGGCGGCGACCTGGCGCTGCACGTACGGCATCACGCGGCCCTCGAAGTCGCCCTCGGGGTTCGCGGCCTCGAGCGCTTCGCGCGCCTCGTCCAGGCGCTGTTGCATCAGCTCGGGCGCCGCGCCCTGCAGGGCCTCCGCGAACGCCTGGGCCTCCAAGTTCGCCGCCTCGCCCGCGCTGTCGATCAGGTGCTCGCGCACGGTCTCGTAGTCCGCAAACGGTGCCACGAGCGCCTCATCCGCGAGGGCCGACTCTTCCGGCAGCGCGACTTCGTCGAGTTCCCAGGCCCCCTCTTCTCCCTCGACGGGCGATTCGGCTTCGGGCGCCTGCGGCACCACCAGGCTGGCTTCCTCGAGCGGCGTGATGATCTCGTCGCCGATGATCGCCTCGCCCTCGGTGAACTGAATTCTCGAGCCCTTGAGCAGCCCCATCGTGCCTCCGACCTTGAGCGCCAAAACGGCGTCATAAGGCCCATGTACCCGTCCGAGGGTTGGCCTAAAACGCCTTTTCGCCTGCTGGAAACCGCGATCCGCGCGCCTCCGGTATACTTCTACCATGTCGCAGACCGTTCGGGGGCGTTACGCGCCCAGCCCCACCGGCGAATTGCACCTGGGCAACGTGCGCACCGCGCTCGTCGCCTGGCTCGCGACGCGCGCGGCCGGCGGCGTCTTCGTCATGCGCGTCGAAGATCTCGACCCGCCGCGCATTCTTCCTGGCGCCGAGGAGCGCCTTCTCGAGGACCTGCGCTGGCTGGGCCTCGACTGGGACGAGGGACCGGACGTCGGCGGACCTTACGCCCCCTATCGCCAAAGCGAGCGCTATCCGCGCTATCGTGAGGCCCTGGAACGCCTTGCCGAGGCGGGCCGCGTCTACGGCTGCACCTGCTCGCGTGCCGATTTGCGCCGGCTCGCCTCGGCCCCCCATCAGGGCGAGGAAGGGCCCATCTATCCCGGCATCTGCCGCGAGCGCGGCCTGCCGATGGACTTCGGAGCCACGGGTTCCGGGCGCTGCCCGGCATTGCGCTTTCTCGCCGCACCGGGCACGGTCTGTTTCGAGGATCTGCTCGCAGGCCGGACCTGCGAAGACGTGCAATCGCAAACCGGCGACTTCGTCCTGCGGCGCGCCGACGGCCTGTACGCCTACCAGCTCGCCGTGGTGGTGGACGACGGCGCGATGGCCATCAATCAGGTCGTGCGCGGGGCGGACCTGCTCGGCTCGACGCCGCGCCAGATTCAGCTGCAAGAGGCCCTCGGCTTGCCGCGCCCGGCTTACGCGCACGTGCCGCTCGTGCTCAACGCCGAAGGTGAGCGGCTCGCCAAGCGCGATCAGGCCGTGAGCATCCGTCGCCTGCGCGAGGGTGGCTCACGGCCCGAAGATTTGATCGGTGAACTGGGCGCCTCGCTGGGGCTCCTGCCGAAGCCGGAGCCCCTCACGGCACGCGAACTCGTCGACACCTTCGCCTGGGAGCGCGTACGACGCGAGCCCTGGCGCGTGGCGCCGCCGGCGTTCAGCTGACCGCCGCGGCTCCGCCGTCCATCGGAACGGCGAACGGGAAGTCCGCCAGCTGCGGATGCCGCTTCAACGTCTCGGGCAAGTCATGCAGCGTGCCGATCACGCCGTTGAGCTTGGCCCAATCCGTATCCGCGAGAATGTTGCGCTTCTCCTCGGCCCCGAGGTCGGCCAATCGGCGCAAAGCGCCCTTGGCCCAGGGCAGCAGCACCTGCGTCACCTGCAGGTCCTCGAGCACGCGCGCCAACGAGACCTTGAGGGCATCGTCGCCGTCCAGCAGACGCTTGAGATTCTCCGCGTTCGCCTGACGCCGCGCCTCTTCGTCCTCATTCGCCGACACGATCGCCGGCTCAGCGCCCACTGCGCGCAGCAGCGCGTCGACGGCTTCCAGCTCGCTCAGCCAATAAAAACCCGCGAGGTAGTAATCCATCGTGACGCGCGCTTCGCGGTAACGCAGATCTTGGTTCGCGTATTTGATCAGGTCGGTTTCGCCGTCCCATTCCGGCGGCATGCCGGCCCGGGCGAGATCCTGATTCGCGCGCGCGCAGGCCAGCTCCACCTCCAACGTCGTCGCAAACGCCCGCCGGCTTTCCAGCAGAGCGAACAAACGTTGGTAGTGTAAGGCCCCCGCACTATCCTTGTATGGCGTCAGTTGGACGAGTTCTGCCCGCAATTCGTCGATCTCGGCGCTGACGGACTGCCGCTGCTCCTCAAAGCCCTGTATCCAGGTGCCCAGTTGCTGGTCGGCCTTGGCAAGCTGCTGCTGCAGCTTGCCGGTGGCCTCTTCCAGAATTGCCCGGGCCTGTTCCTCGGTGAGATTTTCCGTGGAGGTGTTGTCGGGAGTCATTCAAATACGCTCGTGTTCTAGGCGACCTGGAGGTTGACGTTGAATGCCGGCGAGGGCGCCGCCGGCGGGAAGGCGGGGTGCTGAGCGGCCTGCTTGGCGAACGTCTCGGCATCCTCGCGCGCCTTGGTGGCAGCCGCCATGCTGTCGGCGAACTTGCCCGAGCTGCCGTCCGCGCTGCCGCCCGAGTCCGACTTCGAGCTGAACATGTTCTTGAACATATCGCCGAAATTACCGATCTTGCTCAGCAGGCCACCCAGGCCCCCGCTGAGCAGGTTGGAAACCATCGGCATGACGACCTGTGCGATTGCTCCGATTGCGCCACCCATATGCGTGCTCCTCTCTCTTCAAAACCCAGTTTGCTTGCCTATTGCTTTCTTTCCCGAGGAAGCGGCCGAGACAGGCGCGACGAAATGGGATCTTATGCAAGATTTGACATTGGGCACGATCGCCTAACATGACTTTAATACACGCGTTCGGTCATGAGGGGCTCTCCCGGGCGCAGCCCGGGGTATA
>DATNPP010000431.1:0-4797 GCA_036703175.1 Oscillatoriaceae cyanobacterium | reverse complement strand
GCCTGGCGGGCCAGATCGTCGCGCTCGGACTGCTTCTTGTCGTTGTCCTGCTGCTCGGACGCGATCGTGTCCATGTGCGCCGAGACGCTGCCGTCACCGGCCAGAAACCAGGTGTAGGCGGTGTAGAGGATCGCGATGATCGGCAGCGCGACGACGATCCAGAGCACCTTGATCGGGCGCCCGCTCACTTGCAGCTCGTAATCCAGATTCATCATGAGGTTCGTCCTCGTGGCACCGGCGGGGGCCTCGCTATTGCGGCTTGTGCATGGTGACGGTCAGCTGGAACTTCACCAGCTCCACGCCGTTCGTGCTCGACATCTCGGTCTGGCCGAGCTCGGGATCCTGAAAGAAGTCCGAGTGGGCCAGATTGTGATAGAAGTAGGCCACCGAGTTGTAGTCCAGGGCGTCGCCGTCGACCTCCACGGTCCCCTTGGTGCTGTCGGTCTTGAGGCTGTCGAACCACAAGTCCTCGGGCGTGAGTGAGCGCAGCTCGTTCAGCATGTCCGCATAGGGCGCACGGCCCTGCGCGACGCTCTGCAGCGTCGCCAATTGTTGGCGCAACTCCTGTTGGTTGTCGGAGAGCACCTTGACCTTCTTGAGCACGGCCTTGTACTTGCCGATGTCCGCATCCAGCTGTTGGCCGGTCGCCTGCAGGGCTTGATCCTGCGGATCGAGCCAGAGCATGTTGGCGAGCGTGGGCACCGCGGCGATGAGCACCGCGACGACGACCGCCAGCACAATCGGCACCAGCGCTTCCATCGGGGGCAGATCCGCCCCGCCGCCGCCGCCGCTCGTTCCGCTCCGGAGCTCTTCCGGCAGCAGGTTGATGTTGATCGTGGCCATCAGTTCTCCAAGCCCCGCATGGCCAACCCCACGGCGGTCACGTACACCGGCGCCTCATTCTCGTCCACCTCGAGCGATCCCGGATCGATCGTGCTGAACGGATTGCCGACCACCACCTCGATGCCCAGCCGCGTCGTCAAAAAGCGATCGAGGCCGCGCAGGCTCGCGCCCTTGCCGCAGATCACGATGCGATCGATCGTCGTCGCGCCCTGGCTCATGTAGAACTCGAGCGACCGGCTGATCTCGCCCGTCAGCTCGGAGAGCGCCGGGCGAATGATCTCGGTGGCCTGCTCGATCTCGGGCGAGATGCCGTCGTACGTTTGCGGATCGGCGTCGATTTGGCTCAGCATGTACTTGGCGCTTTCCTCGTCGATGCCCAGTGAGTTGATCAGATTCTCCACCAGGTACGTGTAACCGATGAAGACGCTGCGATTGAACTTGGGCACGCCCTGGCTCATGATGTTGATGTCCGTGGACGGTCCTTGAATCAGCAACGCCGCCGTCGTCTGATCTTCGTGCACGTAGTTGGTGTTTTCAAGGGCCCTCGTCACAGCGAAGCTCGCGACGTCCACGCACGAGAGCGAGAGCCCGGCCTCGCCGGCCGCGTCGATGAACGATTGCACCAGCGTCTTCTGCGCGGCGACCAGCAGCACGTCCATTTGATCGTCGCCGGCCTCGCTGGTCTCGGAGACGATCTGATTGCTGAGATTGACGTCGTCGATCGCGAACGGAATGTAACGCTCGGCCTCGTAGGTGATGTAGGAATCCAGCTCGGTCTGGGGCATCTGCGGCAGATTGATCAGCCGGATGATCGTGCTCTGGCCGCCCACGGCGACCACGGCCAGCTCACTCTCGATCTCGTGCTCGTCCAGTAGCGCGCGAATCGCCTCGCCCACGCCTGAAGGGTCGACGATCTCGCCGTCCTGAATCGCGTTGGGCGGCATCGGGCCCGCCGCGAGCGCCTCGAGCACGTAGCCGGCCTTGGTCTTGCCCAGGCTCGCGATGACGATCGCGTCCGGGCTGATGTCGAGGCCGATGGCGGCGCTCTTCTTCAGCCCGAGCTTGTTCTTGATGGTGTCGAATAGGCCCATGCGTCGCTCCTAGAACAATCGTCCCGCGTACCACTCGAGCAGGGGGACCCCCCAGAAAAGGCTGGCGAGGCCGCCGAGCACCAGCGCGGGGCCGAAAGGCATTTCGAGGTAGCCCTCGTCGCGCGCCGTGCGCATATACAGCCAGCCCGCGACGGCGCCCAGCAGCGCCGCGAGGCCGACGAGCATCGCCCGCATGGCCGCAGGCAACAGCGCGCCCGTGAAAATCAGCCAGCCGCCCGTGCCGCCGAGCGACGAAAACAACGCCGAGCAAAGCGCGTAGACCGGCAAGCCGACGCCAAGCGCCCAGGCGAACGGCTGCCAGTGGCGCGCGGCCGCCCAGCGGCCGAACAGCAGCGCGAGCCCCAGCACCGCCCCCGCGATCATGCCGAGGCCCAGGGCCAACAGGCCCTGTTCGAGGCCCAGCCAGGCGCCGAGCATCGCGATGAGCGTCATGTCCCCGTCGCCGAGGCCGTCACGGCCGATCGCGAGCAGCGTCGCGCTGTTGATGAACAACAGCGCCGCGACGCCGTAGAGCGCCGCGGCCAACGCGCTGAGAAAGTGCCCCGTGATGAGCCAGCTGTAGAGCAGCCCGATCGCCACGCCCGGCAGCGTCACCGCGTCCAAAATGACCATGTGGTCGAGATCGATCCAGAAGGTCACCACCAGCAAGCAAGCGAGCACAGCGAGGAACCCGGATTGAAAGCCCAATCCGAACGCCGCGTAAATGCCCACGAACAGCCCTGCCGTCGCGAGCTCGTTTGCCGGATAACGCCAGGAGATCGACTCCTTGCAGCTGCGGCAACGCGCGCCCAGGCACAGCCAGCTCAGCACCGGCAGATTCTCCAGCGCGCTCAAGGGGTGCTGGCACTTCGGGCAGTGCGAGCCCGGCCAGACGATGGATTCGCCGAGCGGCAGGCGGTGAATGACCACGTTCAAAAAGCTGCCGATGAGTAGCCCGAACAGGGCAATCACCACAACCGTGAAGGCGGTTTCGAGGGACGGCAAGGTTGGCATGAGAGTGGCGGTATACCCCGCTCCGACTGAAGCAAGCAGCCTTTTCCAGATAACACCGGAACTGCTTCCAATTTACCCAGGCAAGCCCATTATAAGCCCGCCAGGCGGTTATCTTTTGTTAAATGCGTCACGTCGCAAAGGGTCGCGGCATGGGTGCCTGCGGCCCCCCTTCAGTCCGGCTTGAAGGTGGGCGGCCTTTTGCCCGCGATCTCGGCCTCGACGCGCTGCACGTTGCGCTTGGCGATCGCCTTGGTGGCCGCGTCGGCGGCGTTCGAATAGATGCCTTGCCAGAGCTGCAGCGCCAGTTGCTCCTTGCCCTCGGTCTCGACCATGCGCGCGGCCATGCTGCGCGCGAAGCGGGGCGCGCCGGGCAGCGCCGCCGCGCGCAGAAAGCACGTCGCGGCGTCGGTGTAGTCGTGGCGATCGAGGAAGTGGATGAAGCCTTCGAGGTAGGGATAGTTGTAGTCGTTCGGATTGCGCGCCTCGCCCTTTTTGAGAATGGCGATCGCCGTGTCGGCCTGGTGGTTGTCGCCGAGCGCCCAGGCGCCGAGCCAGTAGGCGAACCAGAAGTGCGGATCGAGATCCGTGATGAGCCCGAACATGGGCCCCAGGTTCTTCATGTGCCAGTTCTCGAGGCCCAGATGGCCGCCGTAGTACTGCAGCAGATCCAGCCAGAGGCCGTCGGCGACCAGATTCTCGAAGCCCGAGGCCGCGTGCTGCGTGAGCGCCGCGTTGGGCACGAAGAGCATGTTGACCTCGACCTCGCGGCTCGGCATGCGATCGAGCTGGAGCTGCAGCCCGAGAACGGCGCCGAGCGCGATCGTGCCGGCGAGGCCCCAGCGTACCCAGGGTGCCATTCAGAACTCCCGTCGGGAGAACACCACCGCCGCGATGCACAGCAGCAGCGCACTGTAGACCCCCGCGTAGGCGATCGTCCACCACACCTGCGCCATCGGCGCCGCAAACCCGTAGACCACCTGGTTCTTGATGTCGAAGCGCGCGAGATCCGGCAGCACGTAGTAGAAGGCTTCGAGCAGCAGGTGCACCGCGCCACTGGCCTTGTCCGCGAGCGCCTTGAGCGTCTCCGCGTTGTGCCCGATGAAGTACAGCGCGAACGAGTACAGCATCGCGAGCACCGGCGTCGTGAACGTCGAGAAGAGCAGCGTGAGGGCCGTGAGCACCACCAGCTCGAGCCAGGCGAAGCCGATCGCCTGATAAAGGCCCAGCGTCAGCGGCACCTTGAAGAGCAGCAACAGCGCCATGTAAGCACCGCCCATCGCCGCCATCAGCACCGTGAGCGTGCCCAAAAGCCCCAGCAGCTTGCCGAACAGAAAGGCCGTGCGCGCCACGGGCTTCGTGAGCACGACGAAGACGGTGCGCTTGTCGAGCTCCTTGTAGACCAGGCTGGTGCCGACGAAGACCGCGATGATCACGCCGAAGAAGCCCATGCTGGCGAGGCCCAGATCCTTGATGATCTTGACGTCCTGGCCGGCCGAGAGCTGGCCGAGCAGAATCGAGCTGCCGATCAGCACGACGGCGAAGAGCAGAATCGTGTTGAGAATGCGATCGCGGATCGTCTCGAGGAAGGTGTTGCGCGCGATGGCGAGAATCTGGATCATGCCCGCGCCTCCGCCTCGGCGCGCTCGATCGTGCGCACGAAGAAGTCCTCGAGGCTCTCACCGTTCTTCAACAGCTCGTCCAGCGTGCCGATCGCGATCAGCCGCCCCTTGTGCAAGATGGCGATGCGGTCGCAGATCTGCTGCACGTCGGTCATGACGTGCGAGTTGAAGAAGAGCGTCTTGCCGCGGGCCTTCAGCTCCGCGATGATCGCGCCGATCTGCTTGTGGCC
>DATNPP010000419.1:0-1545 GCA_036703175.1 Oscillatoriaceae cyanobacterium | reverse complement strand
TCGCCCTCGCCGACGATGCGAAGCGCGCGATCGATCCAGCCACCTTCGGCCCCATGGCGTCGGGCAGCTTCCGCGAGGTCCTGTGCGGTCGCCGGCGCCGGCGTGCGCAACCAGCGCGTCAGGCGCACCGCCATTTGCCAGCACTCGGAGCGTCGGTGATCGCTGACTGCCAGCGCATGGCGTTCGACGGCCTGCCAGGCCGCTTCAAGATTCGTTGCCTTGCCCTTGGGCTTGCTCGCGTCCTCGAGCGCCTTGGCGAGCACCGCCAGCCGGGCCGTCAGCCCGGCTTCGAGCACGCTGCTGCCGGCGGCGTGTTCGGCGAGCCCCAGCTCGTCCAGCCAGCGGCCCGCGAGTTCGCGCACCACGGCCTTCGAGTGCGCATCCAGCGTACCTTCGACGTTGCAGGCCGCCTGGAACCAGTCCAGGCCGCGCGCCACGGGCAACTTGGGGCCGAGCCCGAGCTTGTCCTCGAGCCGGACGGCCGCGGTGACGACGTCCCGGTGATCGCGCTCCTCTCCATAGACGATCTCTGCGAGCAGGCCGCCGGCCACCACGGCCATGCCGGTGCCCGCAATCACGGCGCGGGCGAGGTCGGCGCCCAGGGGGCCACCCGTCTGCATCGCGCGGTTGACGACGGCCTTCTGGAGCGCGTCCGGCAGGCCATGGAAGCGGCTCGCGCGCGTCGAGTCGACGGCGATCGCCAACCAGGTGACGGCGTCGGGCCGGCCGTCGGGCAACTCGAAGCGGTAACGGAACAGCTCGTCCCAGGCCAGATCGGGTTCGAGGACACCACCCGGCGCGGCCGCGAAGCCGGCCTCCGGCGCCACCGCGAGCAGCGCCTCAGCCAGGGCATGCTCGGCGCGCAGCCAGGGTGCCATGCGATCGGCCTTGAAGGCTGCCATCAAGGTCATCCAGGCATCCGGCCGCTGTAGCCGCTGGCGGCCGAGCCGCGCGACGACATCCGATGGCAGTGCCGTCTCGTCGACGGCAGAAAGCAGCACGACGCCGTGCCCCCCGGCTTCGGCGACGGCCTCGCAGACGGCGAGCGGGGTCGCGCCCACCCGGACGCGCCAGGTCTTGCCGTCTACCTGCAGCTCCGCCGGCCCAGTCCACGGCGCCGGATGGTAGAAGGCCCACACGGTCGGGTCGGGGTACTTACGCCGCAGCTCCCTCAGCTCGATCGCGAGCCGTTCCGGTGCGAGCGTCGTCATGCGTCGGACTCCACCGGGCGGATCTCGAGCGTGACCGTGAAGCGACCTTCCTTCGGCAGCTCGTTCTTGAGCTGCTTCACGCGGGCTTCCAGTTCCATCGCGGAGAGATCCTTCCACACCAACGTTTTCGTTCCCGCCGGCGGGGCCGGCGGCGGCTCGGGCTGTGGCTTCGGCTGCGGCACGGGCTCGGGCTTTGGCGCCACGCGCTGAAGGATCGCCAGGGCGCGCGAGGCGAGGTCGGCGAGTTTCGGCTCGAGCGGCAAGGCCAACTCGTCGTTGCTCAAGACCGACTTGACCTCGGTCAGCACGGCCTGGGCGTCGGTTGCTCGCTCGT
>DATNPP010000409.1:0-5128 GCA_036703175.1 Oscillatoriaceae cyanobacterium | reverse complement strand
TTCGGCTCGGCCTGGCAGCAGTTCAACGCCAACGGCCGCTTTCTGAACGACTTCTCGCTGGGCGGCTCGGTGGACCTCGGCGCGGGCTTCGCGCTCGGCGGCACGTTCGACTATCTGCAGTTCCTGGACGGCCAGGGCGGCAACAGCGCGAACTTCGGCCTGGGGGCGCTGTACCGGCCGACCAGTTGGCTCGCGGCCGGTTTCACGCTCAACAACCTCGCGAACCCGGCGATCGGCAACGGCACGCTGGCGCGCGAGTACCGCGCCGGCCTCGCGCTGCGCCCGATCGGCGATCGCCTGACGCTTTCGCTCGACGGTCTGTACCGCGAAGGCGACCCGTGGAGCAGCGTCACGCCCTGGCTGGGCCTCGAGGCCGAGGTGCTGCCCGGCGTCTCGCTGCGCGGCATGGTCGACAACCAGCTGGAGTACAGCGTCGGATTGGGCCTTGACCTCGGCCAGGTGTCCGGCGGCTTTCTGTCCGGCATCTCCCGCGGCCGCGTTGGCGCGAGCGATCTGGTCTACGCCACCAGCTCGGATTCCTACTCCTCGCACTACCTCGAGCTGGGCCAGCCGCATCTGGCCTACATTCGCATGGAAGGCGATTTGCGCGACGTGCCCCAGAACGCCTTCGACCTGCGCCAGCAGTTCTATCCGGGCGTGCTGCACCTCACGCAGCGCATTCGCGACGCGCAGAACGATCCCAAGATCACGGGCGTCGTGCTGGACCTCCACGGCGTTTCGGCGGGCCTCGGCAAGATCGAGGAGATTCGCCAGGCCGTCGACGAGCTGCGCGCGTCGGGCAAGACGGCGATCGCCTACGTCTACGATCCGGACATCTCGACCTACTACCTGGCGTCCGCCTGCGACAAGGTCATTCAGAACCCCAGCGGCACGCTGGACCTGACGGGCCTTTCCGAGTCGGTGCCCTTCTTCAAGGGCCTCTTCGGCAAGCTGGGTATCGAGCCGCAGTTCGTGCCGATCGGCAAGTACAAGTCCGCGCCCGAGCAGTTCACGCGCGACAAGTTCTCCGCGCCGGGCCTGAAAGAAGCCCAGGACCTGATCGACGCGCAGTACGCGCACGTGGTCGCGGCGATCGCCAAGGATCGCCGTCTGACGCCGAGCGAGGTCGAGTCGCTGGTCAAAAAGGGCCTGTTCACGCCCGCCATGGCCAAGGAGCGCGGATTGGTCGACGAGATCGGCTATCCGGACCAGGTGCCCGGGCTGGTCGCCAAGGGCTTCGCGCCCGATTACCCGCTCAAGCAGCAGAAGCCGGCCACCTGGGCGCATCCCGAGAAGATCGCCGTCGTGTCGATCGACGGCACGATCAGCCGCGGCGAGTCCGGCGCGAACCTGATGGACGGCCAGACCGTCGGCTCGGGCACGATCACCAACGCATTGCGCGACATTCGCCACGACGACGACGTCAAGGCGGTCGTGGTCTACGTCAACTCGCCGGGCGGCGACTCGCTGGCCTCCGACGAGATCGGCCGCGAGTTGGATCTGCTGCGCCTCGCCAACAAGCCCGTGATCATCTGCATGGGCGACCTGGCGGCCTCGGGCGGCTACTGGGTCTCGGCCAACGGCACCCGCATCTACGCCGAGCCGAGCACGATCACAGGCTCGATCGGCGTGTTCGCCGGCCAGTTCGCGTACGGCGGCTTGCTGAATAAGCTGGGCATCACCACCCAGACGATCAAGCGCGGCCCGCACGCCGACATGGACTCGGGCTTCCGTCCGCTCACGCCGGAAGAAGTCGACATGCTGCGTGATCAGGCGCGTTACACCTACGCGCAGTTCCTGCAGCGCGTCTCGAAGGGCCGTCGCATGGCGACCGACCGCGTGGACGCGATCGCGCAGGGCCACGTCTGGGCCGGCAGCAAGGCCCTCGATCTCGGGTTGGTCGACCGCATGGGCAATCTGGAGACGGCGATCGGCGCCGCCCGGAAGATGTCCAATCTGGATCCCAAGACCAGCACGCTGGACTTCTATCCGAAGCCGGGCGCGCTCTGGGAGACGATCAACAACTCGAGCATGGACGAGGAGCTGAACCGCACGGTCAAGGCGGCCAAGGACTACTCCCGCGCCGAAGTGCGCCTGCTGATGCCCCCGATGGACACGCCCAGCGGCAAGTAAATCCGGCGACCGTCTCGGTCGTCAATGACTCACTGGCCCTGCCCGTCTGGGCAGGGCCAGTGGACGTTCGATGCGCTCAATTGGGTACATCATTCCTAGCCTATGCGCGACGCCTGGATTCTCGACAGCAAGCTGACCCCCCCCTCGCCTCCGGCCGCCTGGCTGGAGCGCGGGCTCGTCAAGGGCGACCTGCCGCCCGTCACGGCCCTGGTCGCCGGGCCCGGCTACGGCAAGACGCTCGGCATGCTCGCCCTCGCGCGCCGCGTGCCCGGCCCCCTCGTCTGGTACAGCCTGGATCTGTACGACGGCGAGCCGGCGACCTTCTTCCACTACCTGGTCTCTGGCGTGCAGCAGCACATTCCGCAGTTCGGCCACGAGATCAAGGCCTTGCTGGTCGGCGAGCGCTTGGAGCCCAAGCTCCTGTGGCAGCGCTTTTGGATGGCGATCGCCAGCTACAATCTGCCGGCCTTCGCGCTGGTGCTCGACGACGCCCACCACCTCCTCGAGGGCGGCGACGAGATCCTCAAGGCCCTGGGCTACTTCATGGACAAGCTGCCACCGCGCACGCACGTGCTGATCGGCGCGCGCCAGAAGCTGCCCTTTCCGCTCGTCCGCCTGGCCTCCAAGGGCTTCGCCACCGAGCTGGGCCCCGAAAAGCTGCGCTTCGACGCCGAAGAAGAGGTCGCCTTCATGCGCGCCCGCGCACCCGAAGGCAAGATTCCGAACGCCTGGTGGAAGCAGGCCACGGGCCTCGACGGCTGGCCGCTGGGCCTCGACCTCGCCACCAGCGTCGCCGAAGATCGCGACCTGAAGATCGACCAGCAGGGCGGCACCGAGCGCATGATGGCCTACGTGGCCGAGGAGCTCTTCGGCGCGCAAAGCCCCGAGAATCAAGACTTCATGGTGAAGGCCTCGCTGCTCGAAGAGCTGACGCCCGAGGCCTGCCGCTGGGTCTTCCAGGCCCTCGACGCCGCCGAGCTGCTCAAGGCCCTCGAAGACCAGCACCTGGTGCTGCGACTGGGCTCGGCGAGCTACCGCTTTCCGACCTACTTGCGCGAGTTCCTGCAGCGCGAAGCCGCCCGCCAGATCCCCGCCATGGCCTTCGCGAACTGGCACCGCCGCGCGGCCGCCTACTACCAGGATCAAGGCCAGGAGGAACTGGCGATTCCGCACCTGCTCGCCAGCCGCGACTGGACCGGCGCGGCGGTCGCCTGCGATCTGGCCTTCCCCCCGATGCGCTTCAACGGCCGTCAAGCCACCATCGCGCGCTGGCTCGACCAGTTCCCGGCCGAGGTGGCCGACTCCGAGCCGCTGGTGCAGCTCTGGCGCGGCCACGCCTACTCGCGCGGCGGGAACAACAAGGAAGCCCTGCCGTACTACGATCGCGCCCGCGAGCTCTTCGAGGGGCGCGAGGACCTCGCCGGCATGTTCAAGGTCATGGTGCGCCAGTGCACGCTGGCCCTGATTCAAGAGGACATGCGGCGCTTCGGCCAGTTGCAGCTGAAGGCCCAGGCCTACCAGGCCGAGGGCAAGCCCGAGGACGTGGCCGATCTGTGCCTCACCCGCGCCCTGGTCGCCGAGCAACGCGGCGACATGCTGCTCATGCGCGAGTGCAACGAGGCCGTGCTCACCGTGCCGATCGAGGGCAACGTCGAGCTGGCGGCGAGCCACTGCATCGCGCACATCAACCTGTACACCTTCAACCTGCACAAGGGCGACCTGGCCCGCTCCGGCGCGCACATCGCCCAGGCGATCGAGATTGCGGACGCCTGGGGCTTCTATCCGTACCACCTCTTCGCGAGCTTTCTGCAGGCGCATTTGCGCCTCTACGAAGGCGACACGGATGCCGTGAGCGCCTTTTTGCGCACGCTGCCGCCGCACTGGACCGAGCTGTTGGACTGGCACGATCTGGGCTGCGCCTACGCGATCGTCGGCCAGTACCATCAGCAAAAGGGCGAGTGGCGCGAGGCCGAGGACGCGCTCAAGAAGTCCGTCGCGACCTTCGAGAAGGCCGGTTATAAAGAAGGCACCAAGGTGCCGCTCGAGCGCATCCTCTGGCTCACGATCGCCCGCAAGCAATTCGCGCGCGCGAGCGAGCTGCTTTCCGAGGCCGTCGAGCGCCGCGCGCAGAGCATTCATGACCTCGCGTTGACGATTCCGCACGCCCGCGCCTTGCATCTGCAAGGCGAGCCCGAGAGCGCCCTCGGCATGCTCGAAGAGGCCGTGCCCGCGCTGGAAGGCCTGGGGGCCGATCTGCACCTCACGAAGGCGTTGCTTTACGTCGGCGCGGCGCGCTTCCGCCAGGGCGACAAAGGGGGAGCCAAGCAGGCCGTTTCGCGGGCGCTCTCGCTCGCCGAGGCCCGCGACTACCATTTTCTGCCGGGGCAGGACCAGCTCCTCTGGGACGAAATCGCGCCTTTGGTGCGCGACGAGCGCATTCAACTGCCCTTCGTCGAGCAGGCGCTTTCGAGCGCCGCGGGCGCCGAGGTCACCCTCGCCGTGCCCGAGGCCACGCCGCAGGCGGGATTGAGCGTGCGCTGCCTCGGCGGCTTCGAGGCCCGATTGGACGGCGTGTTGCTCGACCAGTGGCCGCGACGTAAGGCCAAGCTGATTCTCGCGGCGCTGCTGCTCTATCCGCGCGGCCTCACGCTCGTGCAATTGGCCGAGGCGCTCGGCGCGCAGGAGGTCACGCCGGCCGCGCTGACGACCCTCAAGGTCGACATCTCGACCCTGCGCCGCACGCTCGAGCCCAGCCTCGGCAAGGGCGAGACCTCGCGCTTCGTGGTGACGGAGGACGATCGCTACGTGCTCGCGCCCGATCGCCTGGTATTTAGCGATCTGCGCGCCTTCGATCTGGCGATCGAACGCGCCGAGGCCAACGCCGACGCCGACGCGTCCGCCGAGGCCTACACGGCGGCCCTCGAGCACCTGCGCGGCAATCTGTTGGAAGACGCCTTCTTCGCGGCGCACTTCGAGCCAGAGCGGGAGCGCTACC